>CANFIC010000034.1 GCA_947446685.1 Burkholderiales bacterium | reverse complement strand
GCGCTGGCGGATGGGCAGATCTGCGGCGCATTCGCGCAAGGTCTTGGCGCGGCCCTGTTCGAAGAGTTCAGCTATGGCGCGGATGGCAGTTTTCAGTCAGGCAGCCTGGCCGATTACCTGATGCCGACTGCCTGTGAAGTGCCCACGCCGCTGATCGTCCATCTGCAGACCCCGTCGCCATTCACGCCCTTGGGCGCCAAGGGACTGGGCGAAGGCAACAATATGAGCACCCCGGTCTGCATCGCCAACGCCTTTGCCGATGCGCTGCGACCTCGGTGCGACCTGGCCGATGTGCGGTTGCCACTGACGCCATCGAAGGTTCTGGACCTGCTCGGGACTGCTGACCCGGCACCTGAGCAGGCACCGGCCGCGGCGCCTTCAATTCCTGGCGGACTGTCTCTGCAAGCCCAGGGCATGGTCGAGATCGCTGCCACGCCGGAGCAGGTCTTTGCGATTCTGCTGGATCCGCTGGCATTGGCCAGGGTGATCCCGGGCTGTCATGCACTGACAGCCACCGGCCCGCACCGTTATCTTGCCGATGTGACCATCGGTGTCGGGCTGATCAAGGCCCGGTATCAGGCCACGATCGAGTTGTCAGACATTGACCCGCCTCGCCGCTTGAGGTTGGCCGGCAGCGGCCTGTCGTCACTCGGCAGCGGTGCCGGAAATGGACTGGTCACGCTGGAAGCCACGGCCAGCGGCTGCCGGCTGAATTATGACTATCAGGCGCAGGTAGGCGGCAAGGTGGCGATGGTCGGCAGCCGCATGCTCGAAGGCGCGGCCCGCGTCATTGTGGCGCAGTTGTTTGAGTCTCTCGGGCGTCAGGCCGCAGGCCCGCGGCTTGGTTGGTGGCAACGCCTGCTGAAATGGATGGGCGCATGAAACCGGCAGCTTTTGACTATGTGCGCGCTGACAGCCTCGCTGAAGTCTGCGACTTGCTGGCAAAGCATGGAGAAGATGCCCGCATCCTGGCCGGGGGGCAATCGCTGATGGCGGTTTTGAATATGCGCCTGGCCCAACCCAGGCTCTTGATCGACATTTCACGCAGCGCCGAACTGGCCCGGGTTGACGTCACTGAACAGCACCTGCGGGTCAACGCTGCAGCCACCCAGTCCTGTGTCGAATGGCGTCCGCAACTGTCGCAGCAGTTGCCCTTGCTGGCCATGGCGTTTCCGCATATTTCACATTTCCAGATTCGCAATCGCGGCACTTTCTGTGGATCGATCGCGCATGCCGACCCATCGGCCGAACTGCCCTTGTGCCTGCTGGCGTTGCGAGGTCAGGTGTTGCTCCGTTCGTCCCGCAAGAAACGCTTGCTTGCAGCCGACGATTTCTTCAAGGGCATGCTGAGCACTGCTCGCGCGGCAGACGAATTGCTCGAGTCCGTTCGCTTGCCCTTGGCCAAGCCGGGGCAGACCTTCGGCTTTGCCGAATATTCGCGCCGGCATGGTGACTTTGCGGTCTGTGCGGTAGCCGTGGTGGCCGATGCAGGGAGCTTGCGGGTGGCCGTCGGTGGGGTTGCTGACCGGCCAGTTGCGCGTGACTTCCCCTTGCTCGAAGGCGCTGCCCTGGACGATGCATTGAACGAATTTGCCTGGGCGCTGGACGCCCGGAGCGATCCACATATCAGCGCATCCACGCGCCGACACCTGGTGCGCCGTCTCGGCAGCCGGGCGGTTGCACAAGCGCTGCAGCAAAGGTCCTCATGACATCGACAATTCTTCACCAGGCGATCCAGCATCGGGTGTCGCTGCAATTGAATGGCAGACAGCGGCAGGCGCTGGCCGCCCCTCGACTGCTGTTGAGTGATTTTCTACGCCAGCAACTCGGCGCAACCGGAACCCATGTCGGTTGTGAGCATGGCGTCTGCGGTGCCTGCACGGTCTTGATCGACGGGATTGCCAGCCGCTCCTGTCTGACCTTGGCAGTTCAAGTCGATGGCCGCAAGGTCGACACGGTTGAAGGGTTGGCCGGGACGGATGGCCGGCTGAGCGAATTGCAGTCGGCGTTCAAGCGCCATCATGCGCTGCAATGCGGTTTTTGTACTGCCGGCATCCTGATGTCCTGCGTTGACTGGTTGGCGCGCTTGGAGGCTGCCGGCCGCAGACCGACCGAAGGCGAGGTGCGCGAGATGCTCTCCGGCCACCTATGTCGCTGCACCGGTTACGCGCCGATCGTGGCGGCAGTCATGGAGGTCGCAAATGCTTGACCTCGGACGAACTTTTCTGCAAAGCCTTGAAAGAGCGCCCAATGCGGTCGCACTGGTCGACGGCGAACTGCGCCTCACCTATTCTCAATGGGCTTTGCGGATCGGAGCAGCGCAACGCGGCTTGCTTGAGCTGGGGTTGAAGCGCGGAGACCATCTGTTGACCTTGCTGCAGAATCGCGCCGAGGCAGCCACAATTCATTGGGCCTGCCAGTTCGCCGGCATCGTCATGACGCCCTTGAACTGGCGTGCCAAGTCGGATGAAATCGACTTTGGCCTTGTCAACTCCGGCGCCAGGCTGCTGATATTCGAAGCTGCCTCCGAACAGGCGGTCATGTCATCGCTGCTGGCTGCGGGCGTGATGCGCGTCGCGGTCGGCGAAGCTCAGGGCGGCAACTTGCATTTCGATGTCTGCATGGGCGGGGCTTGCGAGCCGCAAGCTCTGGCCAATGCGGAAGACCTGTCCCTGATGCTTTTCACCTCGGGTACGACCGGTACACCCAAGGGTGTGCCGCGGCGACAGCGTGCCGAGCGCATTGCTGCGCTGGCCCATGTGGCGCAGAACTGCTTTGGCTACGGCGAATGCACGCTTGGCGTGATGCCGCTTTATCACACGATGGGGGTGCGCTCGCTGCTGACCCTGGCCTTGCTCGACGGCCGCTTTGTCTGTCAGGCGCGCTTTGAGGCTGGGCAGGCTTTGCAGAAAATCGCGACCGAACGCGTCAGCCATCTCTATCTGGTGCCGACGCTGTTCCACGATCTGCTGGCGCATCCTGATTTCGCGACGACCGATATCAGTTCGGTGCGCAAGCTCGGTTTTGCCGGCGCGCCGATGCACGATGCATTGCTGCTGCGTCTGCAAGCAGCATTTCAGCCGGAACTTTTTGTCAATCATTACGGCAGCTCCGAAATCTACACGATGGCGGTCAATCAGCGCGCGCTGGCCAAGGCCGGCTCGGCAGGCCGAGCTGGCATCAATACGCGCTTGCGGGTGATCAAGCTTGAAGCTGCTTGTGTCGGGCAACTCGCCGCACCGCTTGAAGAGGGGCAGATCATTGCCGATCTGCTCAGCGACGAGGCTTTCGAGGGCTATCACAACCGGCCCGATGCGAACGCCAAGAGCCTGCGCGAAGGCTGGTACTTCACAGGTGACACAGGCTATTTCGATACCGATGGCGATCTGTTTGTCACAGGGCGGATCGACGACATGATCATCAGCGGCGGGGAAAATATTTCGCCTGTCGACATCGAATCCGTACTCTCGCTGCACCCGGCGGTTGACGATGTCGCAGTAGCCGGCCTGGCCGATCCGCGCTGGGGCCAGAAAGTCGTGGCCTTTGTGAAATCGCGTGGTCAGCTTGACGCGGCGACCCTGGATGCGCATTGCCGCAATTCGGATCTGATCAATTTCAAACGCCCTCGCGACTATGTGTTCGTGCAGGAAATTCCAAAGTCGCCGGTTGGCAAGGTGCTGCGTCGCAAACTGGTTGCGGGCGACTATGTCGTCGCTGCGCCGGTTGCCGGGCGTCCGACTTTGCCGGAGACCCACTGATGAAAGCCAACCTATGGCTCGCAACAGTAGGTTGCCAATAATCGATTGATCGGGCAAACATGACGACGACGACTCCGTTCACCAGCCTGCGCGATTGGCTGCGCCATTTGGCCGCCACTGATCGGCTGACGACGCTCAAGCCAGGCGTCGCGCTCAAGCATGAACTGGCGGCCATTGCCAAGCGACTCGACGGACGGCAGGCCGCGCTGTTTCCGGAACCTGACGGGCATGCCATTCCGGTAGTTTCCGGCTTCATGTCGAAGCGGGCCTGGATTGCCGAAGCGATGGGGGTGCCCGAGCCGCAACTGCTGCAGCGCTTCAGTGCGGCAGCCGACCATCCGCTGCCATGGCGCGAGCTTGACCATGGCGAAGCGCCAGTGCAGCAATTGGTGCACCATTTTTCCGATGGGCAGGCCGATATCAGGACCTTGTTGCCGATCCCGACGCACAGTGAGCATGACGACGGCGCCTACATCACCGCTGGACTGGTGATTGCGCGGAACCCGAAAACCGGCGTGCAGAACGTATCAATCAATCGTATCCAGATCCACGACCGCGATCGCATGGGTATCTTGATGCTGCCACGCCATTTGCACAATTTCTTTGGCGCGGCCGAAGCTCAGGGGCAGGCACTCGAGATCGCGATCGTCATCGGTGTTGATCCACTGACTGCGCTGGCGTCCCAGGCTATTGCGCCGATTGACTGCGATGAGCTGGAGATCGCTGGTGCGCTTCAGGGCCGACCCTTGCCAGTGGTCAAGTGCATCAGCAACGAAGTGCGCGTACCGGCCGATGCCGAGATCGTCATCGAAGGGCGAATCCTGCCAGGATTGCGCGAGCCCGAGGGTCCGTTTGGTGAGTTTCCCAAGTATTACAGCGCCCGAGAGGATCGCGAGGTGATCGTGATCGACGTGATGACGCAGCGCCGCGCGCCGATCTTCCACACCATCATTCCTGCCGAGATGGAACATCTGCTGCTGGGCGCAATTCCCCGCGAAGCGACCCTGCTGTCGCACCTGAAACGCAGCTTTCCGGGTGTCACCGATGTGCATCTTTCGGTCGGTGGCGTGGCCCGCTACCACCTGCATGTACAGATGGTGAAACGGCGCGAAGGCGAACCGAAAAACGTCATCCTTGGCGCGTTCGGCGGGCATTACGACATCAAGCAAGTGATCGTCGTCGATGAGGATGTCAACGTGCATGACCCGGCCGAAGTGGAATGGGCCGTGGCCACGCGCTTTCAAGCCGACCGGGATCTGGTCGTGATCAGCGGCGCACAGGGCTCGGCACTCGATCCATCGACGACGACGCAATTTCCTGGCAACAAGCCGCCGCTGGAGATGCAGGGCCTCAGCGCCAAGATGGGACTCGACGCGACCAAGCCGCTGAGCTCAGCCGGCCATGTGTTTACCCGGGTGCGTATCCCGGGTGCGAGCGAGCTTGACCTCGACAGCGTCATCGCCGCTTCCGGGCACGCCGCGTTGATAGGCACAACGCTTTCCGAAACAGATCACTGATTGACCCTCAACCACAAACGGAGACAAAGATGAAATATTGCGTTACTCGAATCCTTGCTACAGCCGGGTTGGCGTTGCTGATGTCAGGCCCTGCCTTGGCCAAGCTGAACTCCTGCAGCGATCCGATCTTGCTCGGAACGACGATTTCGGAAACCGGCCCCTTCTCCACCCTGGCCGACCGCTGGCGCAAGTTGACCGAGGTATTCGCCGAGGAGGTCAACAAGACGGGCGGCGTGATGGTGAAAAGCTGCGGCAAGAAGTTGCCGCTGAAGTTTGTCATTTATGACGATCAGAGCGTGCCCGCCACAGCTTTGCAGTTGTACGAAAAAATGGCCACGGTCGACAACGTGGACTTCTTTGTCGGACCAGACTGGAGCAGTTTGGGCGGACCGGTGCCGCCGATCGCCGACAAGCACAAGATCCCGATGGTGATGGCCAACGTTGCCACCCCATCTGTTTATGAGCGCGGCCTCAAGTACATCTGGGGCACGCCGTTCCCGGTCGTGCCGAACTGGTCAGCGCGCTACTTCGACATGATTACGAAAGTCAGTCCGCAGCCCCAGTCGATCTACTTCATCACCCATGACAACCCGGTCATGAAGGGCATCAGCGCGACCTGGATCAAGAAGGCCGAGGCGCAGGGCTTGAAGGTGCTGGGTAACGAAACCTTCTCGCCAGAGATGAAGGATTTCACTGCCTTGATTGCCAAGGTGCGCGCGGCCAAAGCCGACATCGTCTATATCGCCTCCTACGACAACGCCTCGGTGCCGCTGGTGCAGCAGATGCGCCAGCTGCGTGTTCGCGCCATGGATGTCCATCACACGATGCTGACCGGCGCGCTGTTTCGTCAGGTCGGCAAGGACATCGAGGGCATGACCGGTGAGCTCTCCTGGTATCCGGGCGTGAAGGGTGATTACAGCGATCTGGTCGAAACGGTGATGAAGCGCTCCGATGTGACGATGTTCGATTACATCTGGACGCTCGGGCGGCTGACGTCCTATCTGACGATGGTGCAAGCCATCGAGAAGGCCGGCGTGGTCGACCGCGAAAGAGTCAAGGAAGCGCTGTTCAAGGGCACCTTCAAGAGTCCGGCGGGCGATGTCACTTTTGACGAGAAGGGCTTCCCGAATACCGGTGCCTTCACCGTGCAGATGCAGAACGGGAAGGTCAATGTCGTTTGGCCACCGGAAGTGGCGACCGGCAAGTTGATCTGGCCTTCGCCGACCTGGCAGCAGTAAGGCAAAGCAGCAGGAGAGCAGAGATGAGACAACAACGATTTCGGGCGCGCTTAGCCGCGCGGGCGCGGCGGGTACTTTGGGTGGTCGGGGGCTGACATGGAGGTGCTACTTCAAGTGCTGATCGGCGGCGTCTTGCTCGGTGGCCTCTACGCGCTGGTCGCGTTCGGGCTGTCGTTGATCTACGGCGTTGCACGCATTCTCAATTTTGCCCATGGCACTTTGCTGGCAGTCAGCGGTGTGCTGGCCAGTCTGGCCTTCACATCCTGGCAGCTTCATCCCTTGCTGATTGCCGTCTTGCTGGGCCCGCTGATGTTCATCTTTGCTTATGGGTACTACCACCTGTTGTTGCGGCCGCTGGCCCAGCGCAGCCATTTCGAGAGCACGGTGGGTACGGTGCTTGTGACGGTAGGTACGCTGATGATGTTATCGGATCTGACCGCGAAGGCCGCGGGCGCCACGCAGCGCAATATTCCGCTGCGGATGCCGGTGATCGAGTACGGCGACATCATCATTTCGACGACGCAGTTGCTGATACTGGCGGGCATCGTCTTGCTGACGCTGATCATGCATTTGCTGCTCAAACACAGTTGGTTCGGGCGCGCCGTGCGGGCAGTCACCCAGGACGCTGTCGGCGCGCAGATCTGCGGTGTGCAAAGTACGCGCATCAAAGCAATGACATTCGCATTCGGCTCGGCCACGGTGGCCATCGCTGCCGTGCTCTATGTCCTGTCCTTTCCGGTCGATCCCTATATGGGCTTCAGCCTGACGGTCAAGGCCTTCACCATCATCGTCGTCGGCGGCGTCGGCAATTTGCCGGGCGCCTTGCTGGCCGGCGTCTTTCTTGGCGTCGCAGAAGGCTTGACCGGTCTTTACTGGAAGCCGGAATGGGCTCCGGCATTGAGTGTCGTCGCGATGCTGGTGATCCTGGTCGCTTACCCGAAGGGCGTGGGGGTGAAAACATGAGCACAACCGCTAGCGCCAGATTGCCGGCAAAGACCAGCGGCGGCGCAGTTGGCTGGCTGTGTGCAGGGCTGGTGATCGCGGCCTTGCTGGCCTTGCCATTTGTCGGTAATTCCTATCTCCTGACCTTTGGCTTTGCCGTGCTGATCGCCTACATTCTCGGCCAGAGCTGGGATTGGGTGGCTGGCGAAATGGGCTATGTCAACCTAGGGCATTACATCTTCTACGGTTTTGGGGCCTATGCATTTTCGATTGCACTGGTCAGTGGCTGGTCGATGCCGGTCTCGCTGGTTTTCGCGCTGGCAGTGACCGGCTTGCTGGCGCTCTTGCTGGCGGTACCGCTGTTCCGTTTGCATGGTGACTATTTCGCCTTCGCCACGCTCGCGCTGCTGCCTTTGATGGAGGTGCTGGCCTACAACCTCACCCCGATCACCAAGGGGGCGGACGGCATTGTGCTGCCGGTAGCCCAGGTACTCACGCCAGCCTATCTGTCCGCTTTGGCGGTATGTGTGATCGCCTTCATTGCTACCCTTCGAATCAACCAAATTCGCTTCGGCTATGCCTTGAAAAGCATACGCAATGACGAGCAGGTGGCCGAGACGGTGGGCGTTCGGATCGCCCCGGTGAAGCGGCTTGTATTGGTGATCAGTGCCTTGTTCGGCGCGGCAGCCGGCGCATTGCAGGCCTGGCAGATGAGCTATATCGATCCGGCAACGGTGTTCGGATTGAACGTATCTTTGGTGCCGATTGCGATGGTCCTGTTTGCCGGCTCGGGTCTGCGTTTCGGACCACTCGTGGGCGTGCTGCTGTTGGCCAGCATGCAGCAATGGTTGCTGGTCAACATACAGGGCTATCAGGCCACGCTGTACGGCTTGACCATCCTATTGATTGGCCGCTTCATGCCTGGCGGTTTTTTGCGTGCCAAATGGGTCAAGCAAGTGCCTGGGCTAGCGGCTCTGAGCCGTGAGCACCATGAGTACGCAGGAGAAGCTGAAGGCCCATCAGCGAGATCTGAAATTTTGCCCTTGACCAGGCTCCGCGCAGACTGCGCTCAGCCCTTGATTGAACTGCAGGGTGTGAGGATGCAGTTTGGCGGCAATATTGCCGTCAATGATGTCAGCCTGAAGATCAATGAGGGAGAGATCGTCGGCTTGATCGGGCCAAACGGCTCCGGCAAGACAACCTTGTTCAACTGCATCTCGGGGGTCTACAAGCCCAGCGCTGGCAAAGTGCTTTTTGCCGGCCAGGATCTGGCCGGATTCGGCCGCGATGGCATCGCGAGGCTTGGCGTCGGCCGAACTTACCAGATCCCGCGTCCGTTCGGTGATCTGACCGTTCAGGAGAACATCGCTATTCCGCTGATGTTCGGCGCGCAGCCGATGTCGCCGCGCGATGCGATGCGCGAGGCCCGGGCTTTTGTCGACTATGCCGAACTTTCAAGTCGCTTGACCGACCGCGCTGATGCCTTGAGCGTGCAAGAGAAAAAAGCGCTGGAGTTCGCGCGCGCGCTGGCCACCAAGCCCCGCCTGCTGCTTGTCGACGAAGTGGCCTCCGGCCTGACCCCGGTCGAGGTCAAGCGCTTTGTCGAACATATCCGTCATATGCGAGATCGTTACGGCATCACCGTCATCTGGGTCGAACATATTTTCTCTGCGCTGGAGCAGGTCGTCGACCGCGTGATCGCGCTGGAGCAGGGCACGCTGATCGCCGATGGGCCGCTGGCCGCCGTGGTCAAGGACGAAAGGGTGCTGAGCACTTATCTCGGCGCTTCGACCCTTTCCAGGCAAGGAGTTCTGCCATGCTGACTTTGAGTCATCTCGCCGTCGATCACGGCAAGGCGCGCGCGCTTTGGGATCTTTCACTGCATGTCGGTCGCGGCGAAAAAATCGGCCTGCTCGGTGCCAACGGTGCCGGCAAGTCAACCGCAATGGGGGCGGTGATCGGTCTGTATCAAGTCGCCGCCGGCACGGTCACCTTCGACGGCGTGCTGCAAGTTCAGCCGACCACGGCACAGACGGTGGCGAGTGGGATTGCGTTGGTGCCGGAAGGCCGCCGCCTGTTTCCTGGCATGACCGTCCTCGAGAACCTGCAGATGGGTGCATTTGCCGCGACCGATCGTGCTGATGCAGAACCGCTTGAACAGGTGCTGAAGTTGTTTCCAATCCTCCGGCAGAAGGCCAGGCAAGCCGCCGGCGAGCTCAGCGGCGGACAACAGCAGATGGTTGCGATTGGCCGTGCGCTGATGTCAAGCCCTCGCCTGCTGCTGCTTGACGAACCATTCATCGGTGTGGCGCCGATGCTGGTCGAGGAGATTCTTGCAGCGCTGCGCCAGATTGCCATCGACGGCGTGACGATGCTGCTGGTCGAACAGAACACCCACCGCGCGCTGGGATTCGTCGACCGCGCCTATGTGGTGGAGAACGGTCGTACGGTACTCGAGGGTGGCAGCGAAGAACTCTTCGCCGACCCCGCTTTTGCCGCCAAATTTCTCGGTCTTGAATGAAGAAAGGAAATATGCAATGAATCGTGAACAGGAAATCGTGGCCCGCTCGCTGGCTTATCGTGAGGAGTACCGCGCCAACACCCCGGGCTGGTACCGCGGCGAAATGCATCTTGCGTTCACGCTGGTCTTTACTTGCGGCGTGATCGCTTATTGCGCTGCCCAGATTGAAGCTGCCAGCTGGCAGCAATGGCTTTGGGTCGTACTGCCCATATTGCTGTTCGGGAACTGGGCAGAGTGGGCGGGCCATCGCTATCTGCTACACAGTCCGAAGAGCTGGATCAAACCTGCTTACAAGCGCCATGTGGCGACCCACCACCAGTTTTTTTCGCACAAGACACTGGATTACCACGGCCAGAAGGATTGGCGAGCGCTGCTGTTTCCGCCCTTCGCTCCGGTGCTGTTCGTGCTGGCGGCGCTGCCGGCGGCTCTCTTGCTGGGCAATCTCTGGCATTCCAATGCCGGCTATATCGCGATGCTGACGATGGCCGCCTATTTCCTGATGTATGAGGGCCTGCACACGCTCGCTCACCTCGAACATCCGCTGCTCGATGCGCTGCCGCTGGTCAACACGGTGCGTCGAATGCATGTGTTGCACCACAACCCGGACTTCATGCACACGCGCAATTTCAACCTGACTTTCCCGATCTGCGATGCCCTGTTCGGCACCAGCGACCTCGACAAGGGCTTGATCGCCACTCTGTTCAACGGCATGTCTGACCAGGCACGCAAACCCGAAATCCAGGCCCGAGTTGACGCGCAGCGTGACCCTAGCTGAACCTGCTTTTTAAAGGATGAATTGATGACTTACTCGATGCCATTTTCTGCACGTCTGGCCGGCAAGGTCGCCATCGTCACCGGGGCCGCCCAGGGTATTGGCGCGCGCTATGCCAAGGCCTTGGCCGCCGAGGGTGCGGCCGTTGTCTGCAGTGACCTGCTTGATGCCGAGTCAGTGGCGGCCGGGATCCGTGCCGAGGGCGGCAGGGCGCTGGCCATCCGCACTGATGTCACTTCGGCTGAGTCCACCGCCGCAATGGCCGCAGCCACCGTCGAGGCTTTCGGTCGCATCGACATCCTGGTCAACAACGCCGGCCTGTTCGCTAATCTGGCAATGCAACCGTTCGAACAAATCGCCGTTGCTGAATGGGACCTTGTGATGGCAGTCAACGTGCGGGGCCCCTTCCTGTGCACCCAGGCTGTGTTTGCACAGATGCGCTCACAGCAATATGGCAAGGTCATCAATATCGCTTCGGGTACGGTCTTCAAGGGTGCTCCGATGCTGCTGCACTATGTCAGCTCGAAGGGCGCCGTGGTGGCCATGACGCGGGCTATGGCGCGCGAACTCGGCGATGCAGGTATCCGGGTCAATACGCTGGCGCCGGGACTAACGACCAGCGAAAACACGCTGTCCAATCCCGCCTGGCAGGGGGCAGTAAGCCAAAACAATATTGCCAGCCGTGCGATCAAGCGCGAGTTGACACCGGAAGATTTGTGCGGCAGCCTGGTCTATCTGGCCAGTGCCGAGAGCGACTTCGTCACCGGGCAGGTCATCGTTGTCGATGGCGGCTCGGTCATGCATTGAAGGAATGAAATGATCAAAGAAGCCAGACAACTGATTGATGGGCAATGGCTTGCAGGCGGCGTACACGTCGACAGCAGCAACCCTGCCGATGGACGGGTAATCGGCCGCTATGCGGACGGAGAACTCGCCGATGGGGAAGCTGCGATAGCCGCCGCCAAGCGCGCGTTCGAGCGGCCTGATTGGGCGCAGGCACCACGCTTGCGCCAGCAGGTGATGCTGCATTGGGCGGATGGATTGGAACGCAAGGCCGAACAACTGGCCCAGTTGCTGACCCGGGAGAATGGCAAGGTGCTCGCGCAGTCGCGCGCTGAAATCGGTGGCGCAATCTCGGAGATCCGTTACTACGCCGGGCTGGCCCGCTACATTCCTGGCCATGTGTTCGAAGTCGCGCCTGGCGAATACTCGACGCTTCTGAAGGAGCCAGCGGGTGTTGCTGGCTTGATCATCCCTTGGAACGCACCGGTCGTTTTGCTGATCCGCGCACTGACACCGGCGCTGGCCGCTGGTTGTACTGCGGTCGTCAAGCCGGCGCCGCAGACGGCCTTGATCACAGCGGCCGTGATCGCCGAGTTGCACGAAGTAGCGGGCATGCCCAAGGGTGTGGTCAACCTGGTCATTGAGTCCGGCCATGCGATCGCGAAATTGCTGGTAGCTTCGCGCGATGTGGATGTGCTTTGTTTCACTGGCTCAACTGCGACCGGCCAGCGCATCATGGCCGATGCCGCTCCGACGATGAAAAAACTTTCGCTCGAACTCGGCGGCAAGTCTTGCTGCGTCGTTTTCGATGACTGTGACATCGAGCGTATCGCGCCGCAGCTGGCAGCCGCTGCCACGATCATTTCGGGCCAGCAATGCACCGCCGCACGGCGAGTGCTTGTGCACGCATCGCGCTATCAAGCGATGAAGCAGGCGCTGACCCGGTCGCTGGCCGCCATGACGGTCGCGCCGGGAGATCTTGCCGGCGCACAGATCGGCCCGTTGATCGACATGGCATCGCGCAATCAGGTCGATGCGCAGATCTGCAGGGCCTTGGACGAGGCTGACGAGGTGTTGTTGCGCGGAGGTCGCCCCGGCGGAGCGCTGAGTTCGGGAAGTTTCCTCACGCCGACCCTGATCGCCCATAGCGACACCAATGCCTTCTTCATTCAGGAAGAAATATTCGGCCCGTTGCTGGTGCTGGAACAGTTCGAAGACGAGCGAGAAGCGGTCACCCTTGCCAATCACAGCGAGTTCGGACTTTCGGCCAGCGTCTGGACGGCAGACGGCGCGCGCGGGATGCGGATGGCCCGTGCACTTCGCAACGGCACAGTTTGGCTGAATGAGCACAACAAGCTCTTTGCCGAAGCTGAGACCGGTGGCTACAAACGCAGTGGTGTCGGCCGGCTGCACGGTGCCGACGCCTTGATCGACTTTGTCGAAATCAAGCATATCTACCAAAACGCGGGCGTCATTGCCCCTTGAACCCGAAGGAAAGAGCGCTATGAAATTGACCGATTTGAACCATCCGGCACAAAGCCTTTCGATTGAACTTGACGGTTTCCGTGTCGAGATCGATGCAGCCCGGCAACGCGCCGACGTCATCCTTGATCGCCCGCCGCTGAATGTGATCAGCATGCTGGCGCGCGAGCAGTTGCGCATCACCTTTGAAGCGCTTGATGCCGATGCGCGGGTTCGCGTGATCGTCATTCGAGCCATTGGCGAGCATTTTTCCAGCGGCGGTGACATAAGGGGTTTTCTCGAGGCGACGCCCGAGCATGTTTCGAAGCTGGCCTGGAACGTGGCCGCACCAGCGCGTTGCAGCAAGCCGGTGATTGCAGCCGGGCGGGGCTATTGTTTCGGCGTTGGTTTCGAGTTGTCGCTGGCCTGCGATTTCCGCCTTGTCACCGAGACTTCGCTGTATGCCTTGCCGGAACAAAAGCTCGGCCAGATTCCTGGCTCAGGCGGGTCGGCGCGGCTGCAGAAAATGATCGGCATTACGCGTACCAAGGACATCGTGATGCGCTCGCGGCGTATCCCTGGGCGCCAGGCCTTCGATTGGGGCGTGGCAACTGACTGCGTAGCCGATGCGGAGCTTGAACAAGCAACCGATGCGCTGGTCGATGAATTGCGCAGCTTTTCGCCGCTGGCACAGCGCACGGCAAAAAAACTGCTCAATGACACCGAGGACTCGCCGCTGTCGATTGCGATCGAACTGGAAGGTCACAGTTACTCCAGACTGCGCAGTTCGGCTGATTTCAAGGAGGGTGTGGAGGCCTTTCATTCGAAGCGTCGACCGGTTTTCACCGGACTTTGATTTCCATTTCGCAAATACCAACTTCAGGAGACAGGATCATGAAACAACAAGCCATAGCCCTCTGCCTCGCGCTGATCGCCGGCGCTGCATCAGCGCAAAACATCCGAATCGGTGTCGTCACGCCCCTGTCGGGCACCTACGCGGGGATCGGCCAGCAAGTGAAATGGGGGCTCGATCTCGCGGCAGCCCAGATCAACGCTGCAGGCGGCGTGATGGGCCGCAAACTCGAACTGATTTACGAGGATGAAGAGGCCAATCCGGCGGTGGCGGTGCAGAAGGCCGAGAAGCTGTTTCAGGTCAACAAGGTCGATTTTCTGACCGGCACGGTCAATTCGGGGTCGACATTGGCAGTCGGTCAGGTCGCCGAGCGCAACGGCCGCTTGATCGCCACGACGGTGTCGTTTGCCGACTCGATCACCGCCGATAAATGCTCACCCAATGTGTTTCGCGTCAATGCGCGCGCCGGCATGCAGTCGGCGGCGCTGGCCGATTGGGTCGGGACGACCTACCCGAACGCTACGGTGTTCTACCTCGGACCTGATTACGAAATGGGCCGCAGTACCGTCGCTGCCTTCAAGTCGGCCGCCGAGGCCAAGGGCGCGAAGACAGTCGGTGAGGTCTTTGCTCCCCTGGACAACAAGGACTATTCGCCATATTTCGGCCAGATTCGTGCGGCAAGGCCGACCGTGGTCTACACATCGGTCGCCGGCAATGACACAGTGCGCCTGTTCAATCAGATGGCTGAATTCGGCCTGAACCGCAACCTGCAGGTGGTCGGTGCTTCGGGGACGGTCACTTCGCAAAATCTGCCTGCGATCGGCAAGGCTGCCGATGGTTTCGTCACTGGAGTCGCTTATTCGCTGGGCCTGGATACGCCAGCGAACAAGAAATTCGTCGCTGAATTCGAGGCGGCCAACAAGTCCGCGCCTGACCTGTACGGCGTCGACAGTTACGGCGTGCTCTTTTTCTACAAGGCCGCAGTCGAGAAGGCCAAGAGCGTGGAGACCGACAAGCTGCGCGAATCGATGCGTGGCCTGCAATGGGCGACTCCGCAGGGCATGAAGCTGATGCGTGCCGGTGACCATCAGGCCTTGCAGGATATGTATGCCGCCCGCGTGAATGGTGGCAAATTCGAGATCGTCGGCAAGGTCGCGGCCGCAGCGGCGATCGGTCCGGACAACTGCACGAAGTTCTGAGAGGGGAGTAGCGATGACAAACGCGGTCGACTGGTTGCAGTTCGTGCTTGCGCCACAGATGATCAACGGCCTGTCGATCGGCATGGCCGTGGTGCTGATGGCCCTGGGCTTGACGATCATCTTCGGCCTGCTCGATGTCATCAACATGGCGCATGGTGAGTTCTATGCCATCGGGGCTTATCTGGCCGTCTCCTTGCTAGGTATCGGTTTGTCCTTCTGGTGGGTGCTGCTGCTGGTGCCGCTGCTGATGGCAGTACTCGGTTATGTCACCGAGCGAGGCCTGATCCAGCGCGTTTTCCACAGCAAGGACAGGCACACCTTGACCTTGCTGCTGACCTTTGGCGTGGGCATCGTGATCGAGGATGGGCTGAAGATCATCTACGGTGCAAATCCGCTGCGGGTTGAAACACCGATCAGCGGTGCCACTGAAATGGTGGGTCTGTTCTTTCCCAACTACAGGCTGTTCGTGATGGGTTTCGGCGCCTTGCTGATCGCCGCAGTCTGGTTGCTGGTGTTCCGGACCTCGGTCGGTGCGATCGTTCGAGCTGCAGCCTTTGACCGGCATATGAGCGCCTCGCTCGGCGTGCCGGTCGGGCGGGTCTATGCGGCGACATTCGCTTTCGGGGTGGCGCTGGCTGGCCTGTCCGGTGTGCTGCTGGCACCGATCTATTCGGTATTCCCGACCATGGGGCGTGACTTCGTCTTGATCGCTTTCAGTGTCGTCATCATCGGCGGGATGGGCTCGATCAAGGGGGCGGTGCTGGCAGGGTTGCTGCTGACGCAGGTGCAGTCGATTTCCAGCCTTTTCATCTCGCCGGTGTGGAGCGATCCGCTGCTCTTCAGCATCATGGTGCTGGTGCTGATGTGGCGACCTCAAGGTCTGTTCGGAAAGCTTGGACATGCGTGAAAATGATCTGTTTTCCAAGGGCTCTGCCAAGGCATTGCGCTTGCTCGCCCTGCTGTTTTTCTTCCTCGCGCTCGCCTTTGCGGCGGTTGCTCATTTCATGGGTGACCAGTTCTATTTCAGACTCGCTACTGAGGCGCTGATTTTCGGCGGTCTGGCCTTGTCGGTTGACCTGCTGCTCGGCTGTACCGGTCTGCTGCCGTTGGGTCAGGCGCTGTTCTTCGGCCTTGGCGCTTATGTGTCGGCCTTGTTGCTGAAGGACTGGAGTAATTCGTTCTGGTTCGCTTTGGCGGGCGCCTTGCTGGCGAGCGCATTGGCCGGTTTGATCGGCGGCATCATCGCGATTCGCTCCAAGGGTGTCTATTTCGCCCTGGTCAGCTTCGGACTGGCACAGGTGGTGTCGAAAATCGTCTTCAACACGCGTGAGTTGGGTGCTTCGGACGGCATCATTGGCGTGCCGGTTGCCCTTCTGTTGCCGGGGCTGGACTCGGGCAATCCAGCTGGATTTTTCCTCGTCACCCTGGCTTGCATCTCGCTGCTTTACCTGGGCCTGGCTTACTTGCTGGAAACGCCGCTGGGGCGCTTGCTGTCAGCGCTTCGCACCAATGAACACAGGGTGGCGTTTCTCGGCTTCGATCCCTGGCGTTACAGGCTTTTTGCCTTTGTCGCTGCCGCTTGCATCGCCGGTGTGAGTGGCGCGCTTTACCCGATGTTGCGCGGTTTTGTGTCGCCAGAGCTGATGTTTTTCCAGGTCTCGGGGAATGCGGTCATCAACGTCATCATCGGCGGCACAGGTACATTGATCGGACCGCTTTACGGTGCGGCTCTGCTGACCTTGTTGCGCTCGCTGGTCGGCTCCTTCACCGTGCATCATGAACTTGTCATCGGCAGCTTGTTTGTCTTCGTCGTGATTCTTTTGCCCCGCGGCATGATCGGCTATGCCTTGACGGCTTTGCAGCGACGCTTCGATGCGCGCAAGGAGTCAACATGAATAGTCCGATCCTGTCAGTGCAGGGCTTGAGCGTTCGCTTCGGCGCCATGTATGCAGTCAACCAGGTCAGCTTCGATGCGCAGCAGGGTGCGATCACCGCCTTGATCGGCCCGAACGGGGCCGGCAAGAGCAGCTTGTTCAACCTTATCAGCGGTGCGCTGCAGCCGACTGCCGGGAGCGTTCGCTTTGGCGGCATGGACGTGACCGGAGTCGCGCCCAATCGAATGCTCAAAGCCGGGTTGGCGCGTTCATTCCAGATCACCAATCTGTTTTTCGAGCTGTCCTTGCGCGAAAACCTGCGCTTGGCGGCCCAGTTTCTCGAGCAAGGCCGCGGGCTGCTGCGGCCGCTTTCGAGCAGTCGACTTGCTATGGCGCGTGTTGACGATTTGATCGGCCAGTTCGACCTGTCCGCCAAGGCCAATGAACTGGCCGGCAATCTGTCACATGGCGAACAGCGCCGGCTGGAAATTGCCGTGGCAATGGCCGCAAGGCCGCGCATGCTGCTGCTCGATGAACCAACCCAGGGCATGAGCCATTTCGAAACGAAGCAGACCGAGGTCTTGATCCGGGGCCTGGCGCGCGAGCATGGCTTGAGCATCTTGCTGGTCGAACATGACGTCGAGCTGGTGATGAACCTCTCCGATCATGTCATCGTGATGCAACAGGGGCAAAAGCTGGCTGAAGGCGATCCGGCTACCGTGCGCGCCAATCCGGAAGTGCAGGCAGCCTATTTCGGCCCGAGCCATTGACGGTCAGGCAAGGGCAACAGCCCGGTATCAACGCCGCTGCGCGGGGCTGGCGCAAGTTCAAATCAAGTGATCGAGCAGGAACATGTCATGCTGGAATTGAAGCAGGTTCACACCCATTACGGCCTCAGCCATGTGCTGCAGGGCATCACGCTGCGGGTCGGTGCGGGCGAGGTCGTCGGCCTGTTCGGCCGCAATGGTGTTGGCAAGACGACCGTGATGAAGACGATCGCCGGTTGGGTCGAGCCGTCTGCTGGCGAACTGCGCTTCGAAGGGCAGGTCTTGAAAGGGTTGCCCTCAGAGCAGATCTGCCGGCTTGGTATCGGACTGGTACCTGAGGACCGGCGCATTTTCCCGGGCCTGACGGTCGAGGAAAATTTGCGCCTGGGCTTCATGCAAGCCCCGGGCCGAACTCGAACTGACTCTCTGCGAAAGCTAGAGGAGACCTACCAGCGCTTCCCCCGGTTGGCAGAGCGCCGTCAGCAGATGGGCACGACGCTGTCCGGCGGCGAGCAGCAGATGCTGGCAATCGCCAGAACGCTGGTGGGCGAGGCCAGGATGCTCTTGATCGATGAGCCGACTGAAGGCTTGGCGCCGATGATCGTCGACGAATTGTTCGAATTGATGGCCAGCCTGGCCCGGGACGGTATGGCGATTTTGCTGGTTGAACAGAACATCAAGCGGGCCATCGCACTGGTGAACCGCTTCTACATGCTGGAGCGAGGGCAGGTTGTTGCCGAGGGCAAGGCCGCAGATCCCGCGAGCCGTGCTGACTTGCTGGAGCGGCTGCGGGTGTAGACCGGACGAAGGTGGGAAGCCAGGTTGTGAATGACCTGCCTGGGCCTCGATAAGGGCTGCATGCGCGACGCGATGGCCCAACTGGACGCCAGGCGCGGCCTTGGGCGATGTCCTGGTGCCTAACGCTGCGCCGCCTGTCGGTTTTGAAAGCGAGGCATGAAGGGTCATGGCTTGCCGTTACATCATGGGTTGAACTTGTGGCGGGTCAGCCCTTGTCTCTCGGCGTTGACGATGCCCGACCATGCCGCCGCCGGTACCAAGGGGGTCGCTCCGGCGGCAAGGTTACGCGCATGCCCGGCAGACGATCGGCATCCATTTTCTGGAACATTTCAAGCAGGAAATCGATCATCAAGCGCACACGCGGCAGTCGACGCTGGCTCGCGCGGTAGAGCAGGTTGATCGGCGGGGCATGGCGAGACTCCCATTCGATCAGCGCAGGCACGAGTAGCCCGGCCTTGATCGCATGCAAAACCGAAACATCGGTGAAGCGCGCAACACCGAGCCCTGCAATCGCGGCATCGAGGATGACATCCCGGTGGTTGCTGACAAGCCAGCCGTTGACGGTGACAGCTTCCTTGATGCCGCCAAACTCATGCGCCCAGTAGTCGATGACCATGGTGCAGCGCCTAGCAACGATTTAGGGCCGGTTGGTCGGAGGCAGGGAAGCCTTCCCTTATCTTCTCTTGGCCACATTTGCCATTGGGATTGGCGTAGAACTAGCGTTTGCAAGTAAAACGCTGGCTGCACGCGAAGTAAAGATATTTTTCTTTGCGATTTGAGCACGCCCTTCATTCCATCTTATGCGGATCGAGGGTTTTTACGCTAATTG
>CANFIC010000033.1 GCA_947446685.1 Burkholderiales bacterium | reverse complement strand
TCGACTGGTGCCGGGAATCATGCCCAAGCATTGAACCATGCCGACCTTCAACGCATCCCAGGCGGTCATATCGTCGATGTCATGGATGCGGACGATCGGTTTGGAGCGCCGTTCGGCCCACAGGATGATCAGGCCGCCGACGATGAAGGCCGTGGCGACCACCGGGCCGTTGAATAAATAGGTCTTGATCTTCTTGTAGACGAAGAATCCGATCACGCCCGCCGGCATGAAACCGATGGCTACGTTGAAGACAAAGCGCCGGGCTTTGTCGCTGCTGCTGAACTCGCGCAAGGCGCCTGAAATTCGCTGCCAGTAGACGATGATCACCGCCAGGATCGCTCCGGTCTGGATCGCAATGTCGAAGACTTTCGACTTGTCGTCGGTCATGCCCAACAAGGTGCCGGTCAGGATCAGATGCCCGGTCGACGAAATCGGCAGGAATTCGGTCAGGCCTTCAACGATGCCCATGACGGCGGCCTTCAACAGCAGTACGAGATCCAAATTGGCTCCTTAGGTTTTATGTTGGTCTCGATGATAGCTTGCAGATATTGCGCTTCTTGTGAATGAGCTTGACCCAGGGCGCTGCTGCGCTTATATTAATGACCTTGAAGTCAGTAAATTCAAATCCAACGCGTCAAAGGCGCAAGCAAGCAAGGCCGCAAGAGCTGCTGGAAGCCGGCTTGGCCCTTTTCGTCGAAAAAGGCTTTGCGGCGACGAAATCCGAGGAAGTCGCGGCCCTTGCCGGTGTCTCCAAAGGCACGCTCTATCTCTATTACCCAAGCAAGGAAGAACTGTTCAAGGCGGTGGTGCGAGAGAGCCTGTCAGCAAGAATCGCCGAGGGCGAAGCGCTTTTCGCCAATCATCACGGCAGCATGGCTGATCTGCTGACTCTGGTGATGAACGAATGGTGGCGACGGGTCGGGCAGGGCAAAGCTGGCGGAATCAGCAAGATCATGCTGGCTGAAGCGCGCCATTTCCCGGATCTGGCGCTTTTTTACGTTGATGAGGTGGTGCTGCCCACGCATCAATTGCTGGGTCGATTGATCGAACGCGGTATTGAAAGCGGTGAATTCCGCCCGGTGCCGGTCGCCGAGACTGTGCATGTGCTGATCGGCCCGATGCTGTACATGATGCTTTCTGAACATTCCTTCAGTGTCTGCAAGACGCAACTGCCGGTCATCGACCCCCTGGTTGTTCTGGCAGTGCAACTTGACCTGATCTTGCGCGGTCTGTTGGCCGCGCCCCAAACTACGAAAACGACTGACTGATGAAAACCTGGTTGAAAGTATCCCTGGCGATGACCTTGCTGGGTGTGGTTGGCGGCACTGCGCTGCGCTTGATGGTGCCGCGCAATGCAACGCCTGCGGCTGCCGCCAAAGTCGAAATCGCGCTGGCATTGACAGAAATCGATGTGGTGACCTTGCAGCGGCAAAATTTTGCCAGCAGCGTTGAAGTTTCTGGCAGCTTGCGCGCGGTTGACAACGCGGTCATCAAGGCCAAGGTCGCAGCCGAATTGGCGCGATTGACCGTTCGCGAGGGCGACAGCGTACGCGCCGGACAGTTGTTGGGTCAACTCGACACGAGCGAATTCGACATGCGCTTGCGCCAGGCGGAGCAAACGGCAGCCGCAGCCAAATCACAACTCGACATCGCAAGGCGTAATCTGGAAAACAACCGTTCGTTGGTGACCCAGGGTTTCATTTCGGCCACCGCGATGGAGACTGCAAGCGCCAGCGAAGCCGGCGCCTCGGCGACGCTGATGGCTGCGCAGTCAGCTGTCGATCTTGCCCGCAAGGGGCTGAATGACACTCGCCTGATCGCGCCGATCTCAGGCCAGATTTCGCAGCGCATGGCGCAAGCTGGCGAGCGCGTCGCAGTCGACGGCAAGGTGCTGGAGATCGTTGATTTGTCCAGACTCGAACTGGAAGCTGCGCTGGCGCCTGAACTGGCTGCCGGTTTGAAACCAGGCGCTCGCGCGCTGCTGCAGGTTGAGGGCATTCCGAACGAAGTGGTGGCTACTGTCGCACGCATCAACCCAGCGGCCCAGGCTGGATCGCGGGCCGTCCTGGTCTATCTGTCGGTGGCCGGTCAACCGGGGCTGCGCCACGGCACCTTTGCTCGCGGCCGCTTGCTGACTGATCAACGCCAAGCCCAGGTGCTGCCCTTGTCGGCAGTCAGGGTCGAGAAAGCTCGGCCTTATGTACTGCAGATCGTCGAAGGCCGGACCAAGGCGGTGACCGTTGTTCTTGGCCCGGTAGGTGAAGCGGCAGGTCAGCCTGCGGTTGAACTGCTGTCAGGTCTTGAAAGCGGGGCGCAGGTTTTGACCAGTGCTGCAGGCCAGGTTCCCGATGGGACGCCGGTCAAGCAAGCGGCCCCAGCGGCTGCGACTGCCCAGCGCTGAGTCGGGACCCGATCATGTGGTTCACACGAGTTTCGATTCAAAACCCCGTCATGGCTGTGATGGTCATGCTGGCTTTCGTGGTGCTGGGCATGTTCAGCTACCAGAGGCTGGCGGTCGACCAGTTCCCGAATATCGACTTCCCCACCGTCGTGGTGCAGATGGACTATCCCGGCGCATCGCCGGAAATCGTCGAGAGCGAAGTCACCAAGAAGGTCGAAGCGGCGGTCAACACGGTGGCGGGTATCAGCACGCTGACCTCACGCTCTTATGAAGGCACCTCGGTGGTCATCATCGAGTTCAATCTGGAAGTT
This sequence comes from Burkholderiales bacterium, assembly GCA_947446685.1. GTDB lineage: Bacteria > Pseudomonadota > Gammaproteobacteria > Burkholderiales > Burkholderiaceae_C > Paucibacter_A. The sequence continues at coordinate 16,613 of CANFIC010000033.1, read as the reverse complement.
GACGGCCGCAAGGCGGCTGACGATGTACGGGAAAAGGTCGCACTGATCCGGCCGCAATTGCGTGATGAAGTCAAAGAACCACGCATTTCGCGTTTTGATCCGCAAAGCTCGCCGATTTTCAATGTGGCGGTGCTTTCGACCGATGGCAAACGCAGCACCCAGGAATTGACGACATGGGCCACGCAAGTCTTGCAGAAGCGCCTCGAGAATGTCCGCGGCGTTGGTTCAGTGTCGGTGGTCGGCGGTTTGCAGCGCCAGATCCAGTTGCGTCTGCGCCCCGATTCCATGGAAGCGCAAGGCCTGACGGTCGACCAGGTGCTGGCGGCGGTGAAGAGCGAGAACCAGGAATTGCCGCTCGGCAGCATCCGCAACGCCGAACAGGAACAGGTGGTGCAGATCAACGCCCGCGTGAAACGCCCGGAGGACTTTCGCGATATCGTGGTGGCGCGCCGCGGCGGCAATGTCATCAAGCTTTGGCAGGTGGCTGACGTTGTCGATGGTCCGCAGGAAATCGAGAGTCTGGCGCTCTACAACGGTCAGCGCACGGTACTGCTGAGCGTGCAGAAGAGCCAGGGTGAAAACACCATCGCGGTGGTCGACGGTTTGCTGCTGGCCCTGAAGGAATCGGCGGCGGTCACACCGGAAGGCCTGCGCACCGAGGTCAATCGCGACAACTCGCGCTCGATTCGCGTCTCGGTTTCCAACGTTACCCGCACGATGTTCGAAGGCGCGGCCTTGACGGTGCTGATCGTCTTCCTGTTCCTGAATTCCTGGCGCTCGACCGTGATCACCGGGCTGACGCTGCCGATTTCACTGATCGGCACCTTCCTGTTCATGTATGTGTTCGGCTTCACCATCAACATGATCACGATGATGGCCTTAAGCTTGTGCGTCGGCCTGCTGATCGATGACGCGATCGTCGTGCGTGAAAACATCGTCCGGCATGTGAGGATGGGCGTCTCGCCCAGACAGGCTGCGCTCGACGGCACGGCGGAAATCGGGCTGGCGGTGCTGGCCACCACGCTCTCGATCGTTGCGGTTTTTCTGCCGATCGGCTTCATGGGCGGTATCGTCGGCAAGTTCTTCCATGAATTCGGCATCACCATCGTCGCGGCGGTGCTGATTTCGATGTTTGTCAGCTTTACGCTCGACCCGATGCTGTCAAGCGTGTGGAACGACCCTCAGTCGCATGGCGTTCATCAGGGCCCACCGGTGACGCTCTATGACAAGACCTTCGGACGGGTTACCGGCGCTGTCGATCGCTTCACTGAATGGCTGTCGGGTGCCTACCAGCAGATCCTGCGCTGGTCATTGCGGCACAAGCTGACGACTCTGGGCATTGCCTTGTTGACTTTGGTGCTGAGTTTCTTCCTCCTGTCCGGCGTCGGCAAAGAGTTCACGCCCAAGGCCGACATGTCGGAAACGCAGATCAATTTTTACACCCCGGTCGGATCGGCGCTTGATGTCACCGAAGCCCGTGCCAAGCAGATCGATGCCTTGTTGCGAGCGATGCCCGAGGTTCGCTATACGGTGGCGACGATCAATAGCGGCTTTGCAGCCGGCAAGATTTATGGCGCGGTCTATGTTCGCTTGGTTGACCGCAAGGATCGCCAGCGCAGTGTGGTTGATCTGGTGACGCCGATGCGCCAATTGCTCGCCACCATTCCCGGCATCACCATCACCAATATCGGAGCGGCCGAGATCGGTGGCGGAAAGAGTCTGCAGTTTTCGCTGCAGGGGCCTGACCTCGGTGAGCTGAACCGGATCTCCAAGCAGGTCCTGACCAGGTTGCAGAAAATCCCCGGTCTGGTCGATCTTGACAGTACCTTGAAGGCTGACAAGCCGACGCTCTCGATCGATGTCAAGCGCGCTGCGGCAGCCGATGTAGGGCTCAATGTCAATGCTTTGGGAAGCACGCTGCGCACCTTGCTGGCGGGCACGACGGTTGGCAATTGGCGCGCGCCGGACGGCGAGAACTACGATGTGCTGCTGCGCCTGGCGCCCGAAAACCGCAGCCAGGCTGCCTTGCTTCAGAACCTGCCGATCAATGTCGCACCCGCTGCAGACGGCTCGCCGCGCGTCGTCAGGCTATCGCAGGTCGCTGATGTGCGGCCTTCAACCGGCCCGAATCAGATCAATCGTCGCGATATGAGTCGTGAGATCACCATCGATGGCAATACGCTCGGCCGTAGCGCCGGTGAGGTCTCGGCTGATATCCAGAAGGTCTTGCAGAGCACGGCTTTCCCGCCCGGTTACCGCTTTGTCTTCGGCGGGTCGACCAAGAGCATGAACGATTCCTTCACTTATGCGCTCGGCGCCCTGGGCCTGGCGATCGTGTTCATCTACATGATTCTGGCCAGCCAGTTCAAAAGCTTCCTGCAACCGTTGGCCTTGATGAGCTCGCTGCCTTTGACCTTGATCGGCGTGGTGCTGGCACTCTTGATGTTCCGCTCGACCTTGAACATGTTCAGCGTTATCGGCATCGTGATGTTGATGGGACTGGTGACCAAGAATGCGATCCTGTTGATCGACTTCGCGATCCGCTCGCGCGCGGGCGAACATGGCAATGGCATCGATTCCGAGCCAATGGCGCGCGAAGAGGCCTTGCTGCATGCGGCCAAAGTGCGTTTGCGCCCAATTTTGATGACAACGCTGGCGATGGTCTTCGGCATGGTGCCTCTTGCCTTTGCGCTCAGCGAGGGCTCGGAGCAACGCGCGCCGATGGGCCAGGCCGTCATCGGCGGGGTGATTACCTCGTCGCTGCTGACCTTGGTGGTGGTGCCGGTGATCTATTGTTATCTTGACGACCTCGGCGAATGGTGCAAACGCAAGTTGCTTGGTAAGCATCAAGCCGAGCCGGCGCTCAGCCAATAGAATCCGTGCTGGCAACAATCCAGCCGAATCGAGGAATTGAGATGAATATCGAACAAGCCCGCTTCAACATGATCAAGCAGCAGATCCGCCCCTGGGATGTGCTGGACGCGGGCGTGCTGTCGCTGTTGGCGGTGGTGAAACGCGAGGACTTCGTGCCCGCTGCCTTTCGTGCGTTGGCTTTCGTCGACACCGAAGTGCCATTGCCAGGCGGCCAGCAGATGCTGGTGCCGCGCGTCGAAGCAAGGCTGCTGCAGGAATTGAAAGTCGCCCGGCATGAAAAAGTGTTGGAAATCGGCACCGGCAGCGGCTTCATGGCCGCCTTGCTGGGACATCGCGCACAACGCGTTTTCTCGCTCGAGATCGAGCCTGAACTGGTCAGTCTGGCGACCGAAAATTTGAAGCGTGCTGGTGTGATGAACGTGACCGTGCTGGCGCAAGATGGGGTCCAGGGCCTGCTTGAAGAAGAGCCTTTTGACGTAATCCTGCTCTCCGGTTCGGTTGCGGAAGTTCCCGCCACCTTGCTCAATCAGTTGAAGGTTGGCGGCCGTCTGGCGGCCATCGTCGGAGACGAACCGGTCATGCGCGCGCAGTTGATCAGCCGTGTCGGTGAGAACGATTTCAGCACCCGCGACCTGTTCGACACGGTGGCGCCGCGCTTGAGCGGATTCGCAGCACACAGCGCTTTCGTCTTCTGAATCGCCATGTGTCGAATCGATGTCGGTCAGTTGCGCGAATTTTGTGCGCAGCCATTGCCGCCACTCTTGCTTGACGTGCGCGAGCCTTGGGAGGCAGCGTTGGCCAGCATCGCGGTTGATAGCGCGCCGACGCTGCTGATGCCGATGGCGCAGGTGCCGCAGCGGCTTTCCGAGCTCGATTCAACGCAGCCCATCGTCTGTTATTGCCATCACGGCATGCGCAGTCAGCAAGTCGTCGCATTCCTGCAGCGGCAGGGCTTTGAATCGGTTTATAACCTCACCGGCGGTATCGACGCCTGGTCCCTGATGCTGGAAGCAGAGAACAATTCTTCACCTGTGCCCAGATATTGACAAGCGGACGCAAGCTGCGGCCGTGCAAAACATCACTTACAAGCTGACAAGGAACTTCATGCCAAACCAAACTGTATCCAAATCACTTCCGACATGCCTTGGCCTGGCCTTGATGCTGGCGTTCGCGGCGACCCAATCAGCTCAGGCACAAAGCCTGCAGGAACTCTATGACGCAGCACGCAACTATGACGCGCTGTACCTGTCGGCCCGCGCGCTGGCTGATTCGGCCCAGTACAAGGCGGCCCAAAGTGACGCCCTGGGCCGGCCCAGCGTAGGCCTTGGCGTGACGGCGACGGAAACCCAGGTCGTGCCGCCAAATCGTTATGTGTCGGGCGTCAAGGTAGCCGGAGACCGCGTTGGTTCAACGACCTACCAATCCGGTCTGACCGCTCGCTATGCAGTCTTCAATCCAGCCAATGCCCTGACCATCGAACAAGCCCAGCGCGGCTTGAGTTCTTCCAAGGCTGATCTGGAAGCTGCCGAGCAGGACCTGATCGTGCGTGTTTCGCAAGCCTATTTTGATGTGCTGGCGGCCAAGGATGCACTCGGCACGACGCGCTCAAGCAAGGCCGCCATCGCCGAGCAACTGGCTTCGGCGAAGCGCAACTTCGAAGTCGGTACCGCCACCATCACCGACACCCGTGAAGCGCAAGCGCGTTACGACCTCGCCAATGCCGCCGAAATCGCCGCCGACAACGATCTGCGCATCAAGGGTGTGACCTTGGATCAATTGGTCGGCCGCAGCGGTGTAGCGCCAAAACCATTTGCCGTGCCGGTGGCCTTGCCCGCGGTGTTGCCGCTGAATATCGACCCCTGGGTCACCCAGGCTGACGAGATGCATCCACTGGTTCGCAAGGCACGCCTCGGACTCGAGGTGGCCAAGCTGGAGACCGCGAAGGCGCGCGCCAGCGAAGGTCTTTCGGTCGACCTGACCGGCACGCTTGGAGCCCTCAATGCTCATGGTTCGGCTTCGACCACGGGCCAGGGCACGACCGCCAGCGGCAGTATGGTGGTCTCGATCACCTATCCGCTCTATAGCGGTGGCGCGATGCAGAACCGCATCAAGGAAACTCTGTCCCTGGAAGAAAAAGCCCGCAATGACCTCGAATACGCGCGCCGCAGCGTTGCCGAAGGCACGCGCCGCGCTTTTCTGGGCGTGCAGTCGCTGACTGCGCAGGTGAAGGCGCTCGAGGCGGCGGAATCGTCGAGCAAGTTGGCACTGGATGCCACGCAGCTGGGTTACAAGGTCGGTGTGCGTGTCAATCTCGATGTGCTGAACGCCCAGACCCAGCTGTTCACGACCCAGCGAGATCTGGCCAAGGCGCGCTATGACGTGGTTCAAGGGAGCTTGAAACTGCGCCAGGCCTCCGGCCAACTCAAGCCTGCTGATGTGACGGCTGTAAACCAGCTGCTGGCCAAGTAGCCCAACCTGGCGTTCAAAAAACGAAGCCGGCCAGCGGGGGAATCTCGCTGCCGGCATTTTTTTGGGCTTGATGCAGCGACAATCCAGCATGATCTTCCTGCTTTCTCCCGCCAAGTCGCTTGACTATGAGACGCCACTGCCGGTCGGTGTCGCGTCGCTCGCCAGTCAGCCGCAGTTCATGCCGCAAGCGGCGGCCTTGATCAAATTGCTCAAACCGATGAAGTCAGACGACATCGGAGCATTGATGGATTTGTCGACCCAACTGGCGACGCTCAACCTGGCGCGCTACAAAACCTGGAACCGCGAATCGACGGCCGCCAACAGCCGTCCCGCCTTGCTCGCTTTCAATGGCGATGTCTATGACGGGCTGCAGGCAGCCAGCCTCGGCTTGCCCGATCTGCAATGGGCGCAGAGCCGGCTGGCAATCCTATCGGGACTCTATGGCATCTTGCGGCCGCTCGACCTGCTGCAGCCCTATCGGCTCGAGATGGGTACAAGATTAGCCAATCCGCTGGGGGCCAATCTCTACAACTTCTGGGGCGATCGTCTGGCCCGCCAGTTGGACCTGCTTGCCAAAGCAAGCCAATCGAACGTGATCGTCAATCTGGCTTCGCAGGAATATTTTCGGGCGGTCGACCGGCCTTGCCTGAAGACGCCGGTGATTGAATGCGTCTTCGAAGATTGGAAAACCGACCGTTACAAAATCATCAGCTTTTTTGCCAAACGCGCCCGTGGCTTGATGGCCCGCTTTGCGATCACCGAACGGATCGACGATCCACAAGCCCTGGCCGGTTTCGATCTGGATGGCTACAAATATACGGGCGAGTTGTCGACACCATCGCGCCTCCTGTTCAGACGCCGTCAGGACTAAGACTGATTGATGAGCGTGGACGGAATCACCGCCGAATTGCGCCATTGGCTGACCCAGCAGACCGAGGCCGGGCAAACTGACGCGCAGTCGATCGCGGCCATGCTTGTCAGCGGTTGGGACCAGCAAGACGCCTTGCAGGCATTGCAGGTATTCAAGACTGGTGAGGCTTTGCCCGGGTTGAGGCTCCAAAAGATACCCGACCCAATCCGCCCAGATGCGCAACCCTGTGCCGGGACGCTCTGGGCTGGCGATCGCGAGGTCAGGGTGCTGCTGAGCATGCGATCGCCACGTATCGTGGTTCTTGGCGGGCTGTTGTCGGATGAGGAATGCGATGCATTGATCGCCACTTCTACGCTGCGCATGGTGCGATCCGAGACCATTGCCACCAACAGCGAGGGTGTCGAATTCAATCCGGCGCGCACCAGCGATGGCATGTTCTTCGCCAGGGGCGAGAACGAAATTGTGCAGCGCATCGAGGCCCGTCTGGCAGCCTTGCTGGCCTGGCCGCTCGAGCATGGTGAAGGTCTGCAGGTGCTGCATTACCGGGCGGGCGCTGAGTACCAGCCGCATTTTGACTATTTCAACCCCGAACATCCGGCCACGCCGGAGATCCTTCAGCGTGGTGGACAGCGACTGGCGACGGTAGTCATGTATCTGAGCAGCGTGACTGCGGGCGGTGCAACGATCTTCCCTGATGCAGGACTTGAAATCATGCCAGTCAAGGGCAATGCGGTTTTCTTCAGTTATGACAGGCCGCACCCTGCCACGGGAACCTTGCATGGCGGCGCATTGGTTCTCGCTGGCCACAAATGGGTGGCGACAAAATGGTTGCGCGAGGGCCAATTCGACTGAAGCCGGCCCTAGAATCCACTTACTAATTTGCCTTCAATAATTCAAACCTGGACTCAAGCATGAACAAGACCACCGCAGTCATCCTTTCTTTCCTTCTTAGCGGTGCTGCATTGGCCCAGACGACCACGCAGGCAGTCCAACCCGCGCCGCCGGCCGCACCGGCCGTGATCGGCCGTGCCACCCCAGCACCAGCGGTCCAACCTGCAGCTCAAGCGCCAGCCGTCCAAGCGCCGGCTCCTGCCAAAGCGGCAGACAGCAACACCCCTTCGACCAAGAAGGCCAGCAAGAAGAACAAGAAAAACAAGAAGAGCAAAAAGAGCAGCGCTGCAGCGAAGTCCGACGCCAAATAAGGGCAAGAGACCTGACAAGCGTAGGCATTAATAAAAAGAGCACCCTCGGGTGCTCTTTTTTTGGCTGACTGCGCTGCTTGAGGCTGCGCCCAAAGCGTTCAGACGCGTTTGCGGTATTCGTGGGTGCGGGTGTCGATTTCGATCTTGTCACCCTGGGCAACGAAGATCGGCACCGGAATTTCGAACCCGGTGGCCAGCTTGGCGGGCTTCAACACTTTGCCTGATGTGTCACCCTTGACGGCGGGCTCGGTCCAGACGACTTCGCGCACGACCGAGGTCGGTACTTCCACCGAAATCGCCTTGCCGTCGTAGAACACTACCTCAACCGCCATGCCGTCTTCCAGATACTGGATCGCGTCGCCCATGTTGTCGGCTTCAACTTCGAACTGGTTGTATTCCTCGTCCATGAACACATACATCGGGTCAGCGAAGTAGGTGTAGGTGCAGTCCTTTTTTTCCAGCATGACCTGGTCAAGCTTGTCATCGGCCTTGAAGACGACTTCAGTGCCAGAGTTGCTCAACAGGCTTTTCAGCTTCATGCGTACAGTGGCAGCATTGCGGCCGCCGCGACTGTATTCAGTCTTCAGCACGACCATCGGGTCCTTGCCGTGCATGATCACATTGCCGGCGCGAAATTCTTGAGCGATCTTCATGAGATGTTCCGATATTGCGAAAGGTTCTTCGGGGCTTGACGGCCAATTCCGGCCAGCGATGTCGAGCTTCGGGGGGCGGCTTAAGTAGCTCGAATGCCCCAAGACACGGCAAAGCCGCTGATTTTAGCTCGAATCGCGGACTGTTTTGAGCAGGTGCGAGGTCAAATCTGCTTGACCGAGTAAATGTTGGCGCCAGACCCGGGCGTAGTCTGTAGCCGCGCCGGCCTCAGGCAGTTCGATCGAAACCCAGGGCTGAAGGCCGTTCCAGGCCCGCCATAGTTGTCTCGACTGATGTGCTAGTTCAGGCTCGGCCTGGTCCAACCATTGATCGAGGAAGGCCGTCAGCTTCAACTCATGGGCGTCGTCATCCTGCGGGTAGATCTGCCAGACAAAGGGCTTGGCCGCCCATTGAGCACGAACAAAGCTGTCCTCGCCGCGAACAAAATTCAAGTCGCTCGCCCACAACAAATGGTCATAGTCGAGTTGACTGAGGTAGGGCAGTGCATGACAGCGCAAGGTCTGCGGCAAATTCATGCGCGCAATCTGTTGCTGGGCCGCTCCGGGGCAAACCAACAAGAGGGTTGGCTGGCCGGCAAGCAATTTGAGTAGCGCAGGCAGCGCCTTGTTCGGATAGGCAAACAATGAAACCACGCGCTCCTGAGCAAGGCGCTGCTGGCCTTGCCCAGCCAGCCAGGCTTGTGGGTCGAACATTTCCTGTAGCGCAAGAAGTCCCGGTTCGCGCAGCAGGCCGCCAGTCCGCGGGTTGAAGCCAGGGTAGAAGAAACGCTTGATCAAGCCCCGACCTGGGCCGCTGAATTGCGGTGACTGCAGGCCATGGCTGCGCTCGACATAGGACTCGGCGCTGAGGTATTCGAGGTTGATCCAATGCGGCGGCTTCGGCCTGGCTGCCATGCGGGCGACAACCGACTCGGGCAACTGGCAACCAAAAGCTTCGATCACCACATCGCCAGTTGGTTCGGCATCCATGTCGGGGCCTGCAGGCCATGCCAGCAACTGCACATTCGCCGGTTGACCGGCAGGCGCCATCCATTCCAGCGCGCTGGCATCGTCGAGCCAGAGACGCACCTGCTCGCCGCGTGCAGCCAGATCGCGCGCCAGACGCCAGACCACACCGACATCGCCGTAGTTGTCGATCACCCGGCAGTAAATATCCCAATTCATCCCCATCGCTGAATTATCCGGCCCTAGCGGACCGAGCGAATCCGCACGGCACAATCACGCACCATGAAAGGCAATGAAAAATCGCGCATCAAGTCGCTGCTTCAAACTGAAACTGGCGCCGCCAATTCGGCCCCGGACTCAGGGAATGCCGAACGCGCCCTGATCGAAGCGGCTGAAATTCAGCGCGTGGCCGAGATCGAAAAGGGCGCGCTGGACGGGCGCGAACGCCTGCTGGCCGAGGTCGCCGCGCTGCCCGGCATGCCAGGTGTCTATCGCTATTTCGACGCCCAGGATCAGGTGCTTTATGTCGGCAAGGCCAAACATCTGAAAAAACGCGTCTCGAGCTATTTCCAGAAGGACCATGGCGGCAGCCGCATCGGCATGATGGTGGCACGCATCGCCAGGATGGAAACCACGGTGGTTCGCACCGAGTCCGAGGCCTTGCTGCTGGAAAACAATCTGATCAAGGCTTTGAACCCCAAGTTCAATATCTTGTTTCGCGACGACAAGAGTTATCCCTATCTGAAGCTCAGCGGTCAGACCTATCCGCGCATCAGCTATTACCGTGGCGCGGTCGACAAGCGCCACCGCTACTTCGGGCCCTTCCCGAGTGCCTGGGCGGTGAAAGAGTCGATCCAGCTGATCCAGAAGGTTTTCAAACTGCGCACCTGCGAGGACACGGTCTTCAACAACCGCAGTCGACCCTGCTTGCTCTACCAGATCAGGCGCTGCACCGGGCCTTGCGTGCCTGAAGGGCAGGGCGCTGACTATGCCCGCAATGTCCGCAATGCCGAGCGCTTCCTGGCTGGCGAAACGCAGGAAGTGATGGACGGTTTGCAAGTGCAGATGATGGCTTTTGCGGATGCTTTGCAGTTCGAGTTGGCGGCCGAGGTGCGCAACCAGATCACCGCGCTGTCCCGGGTGCTGCAGCAGCAGTCGGTGGATGAAAACAGTGCCTCAGGCCGCGACCGCGATGTCGACATCCTCGCCGTCAAGTTGCAGGGTGGGCGCGCCTGCGTCAATCTGGCAATGGTGCGCGGCGGCCGCCATCTGGGTGACCGGGCTTATTTCCCCAAACATGTTGAAGAAGCTACCGCAGTCTTGCTGGCCGAATTCGAGGACGAACAGCAGGCCCGCCCTTCGCCCGAGCAGCAGGTGCTTGAAGCCTTCATTGGCCAGCATTATCTGGACTTACCGGTACCGGCCTTGATCGTCACCAGCGACCTGGTCGATGGTGCCTTGGCCGAGGCGCTGAGCAGCCAGGCTGGCTACAAAGTGGCGATTCAGTCGCAACCGCGCGGCCAGCGCCGCATCTGGCAGGAAATGTGCGTCAAGGGTGCCGGTCTGGCCCTGGCACGTTTGTTGTCGGAAGAGGGCTCGCAGCAAGCGCGAACCCGAGCCTTGGTTGAAGCACTCGATCTGTCGGTGCCCGAGCTTGACAAGTTCCGTATCGAATGTTTCGACATCAGCCACACCGCAGGCGAGGCGACGATGGCTTCTTGTGTCGTCTTCGAGGCACACCAGATGCAAAGCAGCCAGTACCGTCGTTACAACATCAACGATGTCACCGGAGGCGACGACTATGCGGCGATGCGTCAGGTGCTGACGAGGCGCTACAGCAAATTGGTCGAGGCGGTGCAACTGGGAACCGGTCGTTTGCCGGATCTGGTGCTAGTCGACGGCGGGCGCGGCCAGGTGTCGATGGCCCGCGAGGTGTTCGAGGAGCTGGGGCTCGACTTGGCCCTGATCATCGGAGTTGAAAAAGGCGAGGGCCGCAAGGTCGGGCTTGAAGAATTGCTGTTTGCCGATGGCCGTGAAAAGGTCTATCTGGGACGCGACTCCGCAGCGTTGATGCTGGTGGCGCAGATCCGCGATGAGGCACATCGTTTTGCGATTACCGGCATGCGTGCCAAGCGCGCCGCGGTGCGAACTGGCAGTTCGCGCCTCGAGGATGTAGCCGGCATCGGCCCGAAAAAGCGCGCCCAGTTGCTGCAGCGTTTTGGCGGCGTGCGCGGTGTGGCCGAGGCCAGTGTCGACGAGATCGCCAGCGTCAAGGGCTTGTCCAAAGAACTGGCAGAAGAGATCTACCGTGTCCTGCATTGAAATTCGCCTGGCGCCTTGCCTTGCCGCCTGTCTTGCCTTGCTGGCCGGTTGTTCAAACGGGCCGCATCAAGCGGAGGTCGTTTCTCGATCGGTTGTCGAATCTACACCCTTGCGGCCTGAACCCTTGCCCGCTGGTGGTCAGGCTGGGACAGCCCCGCAGCCAATGGCCACCTTGCCAGCGCCGAAGCCTGTGCACAGCCATGACCAACTGCGCCGACAAGCCGCGATGCGGTTGGTTGCAGCCAACCCGGACCGCGTCTACCTGGGCCAGGTCCCGGCCGTGCTGCTGGCAATCCCGGTGCTCGAGGTTGAACTGCATCGCAACGGCAGCATCAAACGCATCAAGGTTCTCAGGCGCCCGGGGCAAGCACCGGAGACGCTGCAATTGGCGATCGACGCCCTGTACCGGGCGGCGCCTTTCGGTAATTTGCAGCATCTGCCTGAACCCTGGGTATTCAGCGAAACCTTTCTGTTCAACAACGAACGTCGTTTCAAGCCGCGCAGCCTTGACTGAAAGAATCTTTGAGGGTTCAGGCCCGACTTGAAGCCTTTGTTGGGCACAATCACGTTATGTTCTTCACTCTGCCAACTTTATTCACTTGGGCTCGAATCCTGGCCATACCGCTGGTTGTCGGGGTCTATGACCTGGACATGAACGTTGCGACCCAGAATCTGTTCGCCACCGTGCTGTTCGTCCTGGTAGCTCTGACCGATTGGCTTGACGGTTATCTGGCCAGGCGGCTCAATCAGACATCTGCCTTTGGCGCCTTCCTAGATCCAGTCGCCGACAAGATCCTCGTTTGCGCAGCGCTGCTGGTCTTGCTTAAATTGCAGCGCGTCGATGTTTTTGTCGCCCTGGTCATCGTCGGGCGTGAAATCACTATTTCGGCCCTGCGTGAATGGATGGCGCAGATCGGTGCATCGCGCAGCGTGGCCGTGCATCTGGTCGGCAAGCTCAAGACCACGGCGCAGATGGTGGCGATTCCGTTTCTGCTTTTCGACGGACAGTTGTTCGGCTTGATTTCGACCCGTTTCTGGGGCGATTGGCTGATCTACGCTGCCGTCGTGTTGACCATCTGGTCAATGGTCTATTACCTGCAAAAAGCGCTCCCTGAAATTCGCGCCAAAGCTAGGTGAGGGCGCTCGAATCGCGCTGGATCAGCGCCATGCCGATGCTGTTTGTCGGTTTGTGGAGTACCGGTTTCGTGACCGCAAGATTGGGGATGCCACATGCGCCCCCGATCGCTTTCCTCGTTATGCGTTTCGGCCTTTCTGCGGCCGGTTTTGCCATCTGGGTCTGGCTTGCCGGCGCGGCTTGGCCAAAGGGCATCCGCCAATGGCTGCATCTTGGCGTATTGGGTCTGACGACCCAGGCGGCTTACCTGATCTGCGGTTGGGCCGCGATAAAACATGGCATGGGGGTCGGAACCATGACCCTGCTGGTCGGCTTGCAGCCGCTGCTGACCGCCATGTGGATGGATCGCCAGAATTCGCAAGTCATCGCCCGATTGGGTGGCCGGCAATGGGCCGGGCTGCTGCTGGGTTTTCTGGGACTGTTGCTGGTGGTGAGTCACAAGCTCGGACAGGGTGAACTCGGTCCGTTGAATCTGGGTCTGGGTGTGGCCGCCTTGCTGGCCATCAGCTTCGGTTCTATCTACCAGAAGCGCTATGTGAAGGGCGCCGACGCCCGCACCGCGATGCTGATCCAGTTGCTGGTGGCATTTTTGGTCAGTGCGCCGTTGGCGCTGCTCGAGACTGAGTCGATCATCTGGCACCGCGACCTCTTTATCGCATTGGGCTGGTCGGTTCTAGGGTTGACCATTGGCGCTAGTTCCTTGCTCTTTGTTCTTTTGCAGCGCGGTGTTGCGACCCAGGTGACCAGCCTGATGTACTTGATACCGCCATGCGCCGCCTTGCTGGCCTGGGCGTTATTTGACGAGCCGATCGGAATGCTGGTATGGCTCGGCATGGCTTTGAGCGCCTTGGGCGTGTTCTGGGTCGTCAAACGGGTCTGAAAGACAGCGAAGCTGCAATATGTGCCGTTCCTCCTCAAGGCTTGCTCTTGCTATCGGGCTTTCCCCATCCGGTGGCTCCAATGAATGCGCTTAGAATCCGCTTCCCCGCCCGCTTTGATCGAGCTGTGCCGGGATGGCCGATGCATAATTTTGATGGGAATTTCAAGTGAACAAGTCTGAACTGATCGAACATATCGCCATCCAGGCTGACCTTTCCAAAGCTGCGGCTGGCCGCGCCTTGGAAGCCTTGATCGGCGGAATTGAGATCGGCCTGAAGCGCAACGGTAGCGTTTCTCTGGTAGGCTTCGGTACGTTCATTTTGTCCGAACGCGAAGCCCGTACCGGGCGCAACCCGCGCACCGGCAGCTCGATCCAGATCGCAGCTGCCAAGGTGCCCAAGTTTCGGCCCGGCAAGGCTTTGAAAGACGCAGTGAATTGATTTCCGGAATTTTCCGGGTGCTTAGCTCAGTTGGTAGAGCATCGCCTTTACACGGCGCAGGTCGGCGGTTCGAGCCCGTCAGCACCCACCAACAAGGGCCAGGCTTTTACGCCAACTCTGCCTTGGCGCTTGAGTTGCAGGTCCGACAAGCAAAGGCGAACCCAGGTTCGCCTTTGTCGTATTTTCTTTGACATCTGCCTGTCAACGCTTTCCTGAGGTTTTCGATGTTTGAATTTGTCCGCACGCACAACCGTCTGTTTCAGTTCATCCTGCTGATTCTGATTCTGCCGTCCTTTGCGCTCGTCGGTATGCAGGGCTACTCCAGCTTCATGGACGGTTCGAATCCTTCGATTGCGACGGTAGACGGACGCAAGATCACTCAGGCCGAATGGGATGGCGCGCACAAGGAGCAGATCGAGCGTTTACGGCGGCAGATGCCCAATCTTGAAGCCAAGCTTTTCGACTCGCCCGAGATCAAACGCGAGGCCCTTGACACCTTGGTGCGTGAGCGGGTCTTGCGCGCTACGGCCTCGGCTCAGCATCTGGTCATCAGTGACGAACGCGTTCAGAGGACCTTTCTCAACGATCCCCAACTGGCCTTTTTGCGCAACCCCGATGGCAGCGTCAACAAAGCTGTGCTGGCGGCGCAGGGCATGAACTCGCAGATGCTGATCGAGCGCTTGCGTCAGGACATGACCATGCAACAGGTTGTCGGCGCGGTCTCTGGTTCAGTGATGGCAAGCAGCGCCAACGCCGGATTGGCGTTTGACGCCTTGCTGCAGCAGCGCGAAGTCCAGTTGCAGCGCTTCGACGCCAAGGATTTCGCCGCTCGCATCGAGCCCGGCGAGGCCGAACTCGAAGCCTTCTACAAGGATTCGGCCAACAGCGCCCAGTTCCAACTGCCCGAGAGCGCGCAGATCCAGTATCTGGTGCTCGACCTCGAGGCCTTGAAGAAGCAAGTGACCTTCAACGACGACGATCTGCGCAAGTATTACGACGAAAACGCAGCCCGCTACAGCGTGCCCGAAGAGCGCCGCGCCAGTCACATCCTGATCAAAGCCGACAAGGCTGCGAACGCTGCTGACAAGGCCAAGGCCAAGGCGCGTGCCGAAGATTTGCTGGCGCAGGCTCGCAAGAACCCGACCGGATTTGCTGATCTGGCACGCAAGAACTCGCAGGACGAAGGTTCGGCACCGAACGGCGGGGATCTCGACTTTTTCGGCCGTGGTGCCATGGTCAAGCCCTTCGACGAAGCGGCTTTCAACCTGAAATCAGGCGAGATCAGCAATGTGGTTGAGTCCGACTTCGGTTACCACGTGATCCAGTTGACCGCTGTCCGCGGCGGCAGCAAGAAGAATTTCGAACTGGTGCGCAATGAAGTCGAACAGGAAGTTCGCAAGCAACTGGCCCAGAAGCGCTTTGCTGAAACAGCCGAACTGTTCACCAACACCGTCTATGAACAAGCCGACAGCCTGCAACCTGCTGCCGACAAATTCAAGCTGAGCTTGCAGACCGCCACCGTCCAGCGCACACCGGCGCCAGGCGCTGCCGGACCACTGGCTTCGGTCAAATTGTTTGAAAGCCTGTTCAGCAGCGAAGCCTTGCGCAACAAGCGCAATACCGAAGCGGTTGAAACCGCTGCAAACCAACTGACCGCCGCACGAATCGTGCAGCACAGTCCGGCGCGCTTGCAGCCGCTCGCTGATGTGAAGGCCAAGGTGCGCGAGCAACTGGTGCGCAAGCTGGCCGCTGCCCAGGCCGTCAAGGCCGGGCAGGACAGGCTCGCCGCGCTGAAAAAAGGCGAACTCAGCGGGCTTGGCGAGCCGGTGATCCTGTCAAGGCCCTTGGCTCGTGATATGCCGCGCAAGGTGGTCGAGGCGATCCTCGCTGCTGACGCCAGCAAGCTGCCAGCCGACATTGGCGTCGATGCGGGTGCCGGCATTTATGTCGTGGCACGCATCCTGAAGTTGCTGCCGCGCGATCCGGCCGTCATCGATGAAAAGCGTGCGACACAGCAATATGCCCAGGCCTGGTCGAATGCCGAAACGCTGGCCTATTACGATGCATTGAAAACGCGCTTCAAAGCCGTCGTCAAGGCACCCCAGGCTGCAGCATCCAGCACTGCACCTTGACATCTGGTCGTGCAGCAAGGCATGCGCGAATGCTGTCAGGCAAGATTTGCTGAAAGCGACTTGATGACCGGATACAGCTGAAATTTTCACGTTACAATGCAAGGCTCAGCGGTGGTTGTAGCTCAGTTGGTAGAGTCCAGGATTGTGATTCCTGTTGTCGTGGGTTCGAGCCCCATCAGCCACCCCATAAGAATCAAGCACTTAGCCCAGCCCACAAGGTTGGGCTTTGTTGTTTCTGGGCTCCATACCTGCGCTGTGCCGCCAACGGTACAAGGTTTTGCCCGATTTACAAGCCAAAAATGACAAGTCCGACTGCCAGGTTGTGACCGGCAGGCCAGGACATAGGTCTGAAATTTTTGACCTACGAAAAAATTATCACGCCAGACGATGGCGTGCCGCGACAAAACCACCGCGGCGCTTGCGTTCCAAAAAAATTGCCGCTACTGCGACAGCCACGCTTCAACCGAGTCCTCGCGCCGCTCATCGCACGTCATGATGATCGACGTCTATCCGGACTTGGTCGAACTTGTTTCGGCTGCCTTCCGACGCTATCCCGTCGCTCCGTATGGGTGTTATTCTGCATAAAAAATTTAGAAAAATCGCTTTTAGGGAGTTTGAATGAATGGAGGTTCCTTTTCTTCGCTTGCGGAGAACTATTGGCATATCGCATTGG
>CANFIC010000032.1 GCA_947446685.1 Burkholderiales bacterium | reverse complement strand
GGCAATGATGTAGCCACCGTGCACGCCGGCGCCGGGTCCGAGGTCAAGCACATGGTCGGCCGCGCGAATCGCTTCTTCGTCATGCTCGACCACCAGCACCGTGTTGCCGAGATCACGCAAGCGTCGCAAGGTGGCGATCAGGCGGTCGTTGTCGCGCTGGTGCAGTCCGATGCTGGGTTCGTCGAGCACATACATCACGCCGGTCAACCCCGAACCGATCTGGGAGGCCAGGCGGATGCGCTGCGCCTCGCCACCCGAGAGCGAATCTGCGCTGCGGTCCAGGCTCAGATAGTTGAGGCCGACATCGTTGAGAAAGCGCAGCCTCGAGGTAATTTCGCGCACCACCTTGTCGCCGATCTCGGCCTTCGAGCCCTTCAGCTTGAGCCCTTCAAAATAATGCAGGCAATCGCGCAAGGTCGAATGCTCGACCTCGAAAATGGCCCGCCCCTTGACGCCTGCAGCCGCGCTTGCCGGCTGCAGCACCACATGGCGCGCTTCCCGACGCAGTCTCGAACCTTCGCATTGCGGGCAGGGCTTGGCCGCCATATAGCGGGCCAGGTCTTCGCGTACAGCAGCCGAATCGGTCTCCTTGTAGCGCCGCTCCAGAGTCGGCAGGATGCCCTCAAACGGATGCGAACGCTTCAACGCCCGCTTGCGCGTGGCGCCACCGCTCTCGGCCTGGTAGACAAACGCGATTTCATCGCTGCCCGAGCCATGCAGCAAGGCATATCTGGCGGCTTCCGGCAACTCCTCGAACGGCAGTTCGATGTCAAACCGGTAATGCGCTGCCACGGCCTCGAGCATCGAGAAGGTGTAGGCGTTGCGCCGGTCCCAACCCTTGACAGCGCCGCTGCCCAGGCTCAAGGACGGGAAGGCAACCACGCGCTCGGCATCGAACATGGTCAGCTGGCCCAGTCCTTCGCAAGATGGACAGGCGCCAACCGGCGAATTGAAGGAAAACAAGCGCGGCTCCAGTTCTGACAGCGAGTAGCTACAGGACGGGCAGGAGAATTTGCTCGAAAAAATCTGTTCGGCGCCGCTGTCCATATTGATCACCAGCGCACGTCCCTCGGCCAGCCGCAAGGCAGCTTCGAAGCTCTCGGCCAGGCGCTGACGCAGCCCTTCCGCGCCATCAGGCTCGCTCTTCACCTTGACGCGATCGACCACCACATCGATGTCGTGTTTTTCGGTCTTTTTCAGGGCAGGAAAGTCGGGTGCGTCGATCGTCAGTCCATCGACACGAAAACGCACATAGCCTTGCGCCTGCAAGCCCTCGAAAAGGTCAATGAATTCGCCTTTGCGATCGCGTACCACCGGCGCGAGCAGCATCAGCTTGGACTGATCCGGCATCGCCAGTACCGCGTCGACCATCTGGCTGACGCTTTGCGCCTCGAGCGGCTGGTGATGGTCAGGGCAGAACGGGGTGCCCGCACGCGCATAAAGCAGGCGCAGGTAATCGTGAATTTCGGTGACCGTACCCACGGTCGAACGCGGGTTGTGGCTGGTGGCCTTCTGCTCGATCGAGATCGCTGGCGACAGCCCTTCGATGACATCAACATCAGGCTTGTCCATCCGCTGCAGGAACTGCCTCGCATAAGCAGACAAACTCTCGACATAGCGGCGCTGCCCCTCAGCGTAAAGGGTATCGAACGCGAGGCTGGATTTCCCCGAACCGCTCAGGCCGGTGATCACGACCAGCTTGTTGCGCGGCAGGTCGACGTCGATGTTCTTCAGATTGTGGGTGCGAGCGCCCCTGACGCGGATCATCGGCGCCTCCATCGATGGGGTCGGCAGCGCTGCCGGATGGGCATCAACAGGGCAGGAATCGGCGTCGGGCATGGTCTGGATAAAGGCAGGGGAACCGGCAATCATAGGGCGACTGCCCGGAATGCTGTCAAACCCGGCTTCAAGGTGATTCATGTGTCCCTGCGGTAAACCCTTCCATCGGCCTGGCAGGCAGTCTGGGCAGCGAGAAGAACCCTTCGTCGCATCGGTCTGGTGGCGGGCCAGACAGCTGCCGATACTGGATTCATCAAGGCGGCAAGTCGCTGCCTTGCAAACCAGGCAAGGAGCCCATCATGAACCGGAAATTCCTGTTTCAGAGCACCATCGCAGCAATGCTGCTGGCCGCCGGTGCCGCCCAGGCAGATCAATCAGAAACCGTCATCCAGAAGCTGCCGCGGGTCGTCATTACCGGCCGTGCCACGCCAATTGTGGAGAGCCAGATCGTCCAGTTGCCCCGCGTTGTGGTGACGGGGATGAGTCTCAACAGTCAACTGCAGCAGCAGGCTGCGGTCAAGCCGGCGGCCAAACCAGTCTTGCGCCGCAGTTGAAGCGAAGCATCGCGCTGAGTGAGGGTCAAAGGATCGGCGGCAATGCCACTTTGCCGTCGACGCTGAACTGATAATCCCTGAACACATGCTCAGCCGAAAGGGTCTGGTAGCTGCCATCGGCCAGCAGTCGGCTGGTGTCCTTTAGCCTGTAGACATAATGCCCGCAGGTCCAGCAATTGAAATCATGCATCTGTGTGCACAAGCAGGTCTTGTCGAGCACCTTGATGCGCTTTGGATCGGGCTGGATGGCCAGTTCGCGGTTATAGGCGGTGATATAGGCGCAATTTCCCGAGCCGTCGAGCAAGTAGCCATATGCCTCGCAATTGGGCCGGATGCCGTCGCCGATGGCCGGGCTGCTCTTGAGCATCCGCATCGGATAACCGGTCGGTGAAATGCCATTGACTTCGACATCGTCTTCGCCGGCCTTGAAATATTCCTGTCTCACCTTGGCCGGCAAGCCGCATTCGCTGGTCACGGTAAAGCGTGTCGCCACTTGCACCGCTGCGACGCCGCTGGCGAGATAGGCGGAGGCGTCCGAGCCGGTAAAGATACCGCCTGCAGCAATCACGGGAATGTCGAGTTGCTCGACACGCAACCAGTTGATGATTTCGGCGGTGATCGTGGCCAGGTCATATTGCTGCCAATCTGCCAGACCGAAACCGAGATGCCCGCCTGCCAGCGGTCCTTCGACCACGATGAAGTCAGGCGCTCGGTTGAGCCTGGCGTTCTTGCGAATGAATAACTGCAAGGCGCGCAGCGACGACACGATGATGCCGAGCTTGGCATCGCGGAACCGCGGATGGTCTTCCATCAAGGCAAAGGAATTCAGGTGCAGGCCCGCCGACAGGGTGATGCCGTCGATCCCTGCGTCCAGCCCGGCAGCCAGGCGCACACGCAGGGTGTCCTTGGCGGCGTTCATGGTCAGCTTCTCCATGCAGTTGATGAAGATCATGCCGTCGCCACGCTTGGCTTCCATGGTCCGACCCACATGCAACTGCGTCGCCTCGGCCAACTGACCCAGGTTGAACTGCACCGCCGACTTGTCCGGATTTTCGAAGTTGTATTTGAATTGTTGAAACTTGTCGCGGGTGAACTTGGTCTTGAAACGGCGGTCGGAAACCGTCGGCACCATCGCGTCCGAGATATGGCCTATGCCGCCCAGACGCGCGACTTCAAGCGCCAGTTCAGCCGATGAAATATCGACCCCCATGCCACCGACAACGATCGGCACCAACTCGCGCTTGCCGAACTTCAAACGGTAGTCGTCTACGCACTTCATAGTCATATCTTGCCCAAATTCTTCAAGCCGGAATCTGCTTTTTCCTGCTGCTTAAGCAGCCGACAAAGGCTATTCCAGCTACTGCCGGTGGTTGGTCGCTTCGATTCCAAATGCGCCAGCTCCAGCCGGCGCAAACCCTGAGTGTATCGACTGGCCGCTCAAGACGAGCGCAAGCCGAAACAGCTGACCTGCGCCAGCCCACAGCAGGACGATCCACAAGGGCGAAAAAAAGGGACCCGACGGGCCCCTTTCCTGTATTTCCTGGATTCAGTTCAAGCGGCGCTCAGCCACATCGCTGTATCGAAAGCACTGCTCATCAGCGGCATGTTCATGCCGAAGTTAGCATTGCTTGCAGCCTTCGAATTCTTCGCTGCCGGCTTGACAGCAACAGTGGTCGTACCTTCAGTAGCCCGCTCCCATGACCCATTTTCTTGGGAGCGGGCTACTGAAAAGAATAGAAGCACCTGAAGGGAACCTTGCGTTCGGCCCAATAATCGGCCGCCTCTCTGAAAACATCGAGCAGTTGCTCGCGCACTTCCCGATCAAAACGAGCGTTGTCGGGCAACTGCTCCAGCACCAGTACGAAGCCGGGCTGTGCGCCTGCCTTGTGAACCAGATCAGTCATGCAGTCATAGAGCGCATCGAGATTCTTGCCGAAATGCGCCGGAAACAAGAATGCCTGCGCGATCCCTTCCAGCACATCCTGCTTGGACTGCGCATCGGTCAGGTTGGCGTACAGAAAATGCTGCCCCGCATCCTGCGCTGCCTGCATCAAGTCCTCAACGCGGTAAGCCCGTATGGCCTGCACGATGTTGGGACGGACGGTCTGCAAAAGCATGGTCACAATCCTCCTATATAGTCACGTCAATGGTCAGCAACGTCGATTCATCGACCGGCTTCATGGCTGTATCCGCTTGAAGCTGGCGTAATGGTCGCCGGTGTAATAGCAAACATCAGGCACCGTCATAACTTGCCCTCCGCAAATCAATCGTCTTGCCCCACGATTGCTTGCGCCTGGCGTTGAGACGGTGAATTCATGGTAGTAACCTCTTGTCATCAAAGGCAGGATGCGCTCGCGATTGCCAAATACACTACCATCCTTGCTGAACGGGAACGGCCCCCCGGCAAGAACCAGTTGATAGCTTGTTTGAACTTCGCGGGGCAATGCGGCCATCGACACCGTTTCCGGCGCAGCAACCGATTCCTTCGCTTGCACTTGAACTGACAGCGCGAGCGCTACCAGTGCAATTACGACCAGACCTGACTTGCGCCAAATGCACCACCTGGGCGGCCGAGAGAGCAAAGACACGGGATTACCCTGTTTTCAAAACCGCATGGTATCGAAATTGCTCAAAAACCTCAAGCGGAATAACGCCGCGACCCAGCCTTGACACGGCTTGTTTGTAAGTACACACTCTCTGAAAAATCCCCATATATAAAGGAAAATTCAGATTTTTATGTGCTTGGTGAGTCGCTACAAACTTTTGTAAAACAAAATGCCTTGGTGAATTTAACGCACCATACTGGTGCGTATTGGCCTTTGTCAGGGCCTTTCAGCGGACTGCATTCGCGTCGGCGACCGTCAGCGCTGTCATATTGACGATACGCCGGACCGTCGCCGAAGCCGTCAGTACATGCACAGGTTTGGCCGCTCCGAGCAGGACCGGTCCGATCGCAATGCCTCCGCCAGCAGCAGTTTTCAGCAAGTTGTAGGAAATGTTGGCGGCATCGATATTCGGCAGAACCAGCAAATTGGCCTCGCCGCTGAGTGTGCTGTGAGGCATCAAGCTCTTGCGGTAACCCTCATCCAATGCAGCATCGCCATGCATCTCGCCATCGACTTCCAGCCAGGGGGCATCGGCTTGGATCAAAGCCAAGGCCTCGCGCATCTTGACCGCCGAGGGCTGGTCACTGGAGCCGAAATTGCTGTGTGACAACAGCGCTGCTTTGGGTCGCAGACCGAAGCGCATCATTTCCTGGGCCGCCATGATGGTGATCTCGGCCAGTTGTTCCGCGGTCGGGTCATAGTTGACATGGGTGTCGACCAACATCACCTGCCTGCCAGGCAGAATCAGACCGTTCATGCAGGCATAAGTCTTCACTCCCGGACGCCTCCCGATGACCTGATCGATGTACTGCAAATGCATCGAGGTGTTGCCCCAGGTGCCGCACAACATGCCGTCAACCTCGCCCTTGTGCAGCATCATGCAGCTGATCAGGGTCAGTCGACGGCGCATCTCGATCTTGGCCAACTGGGCGGTAACACCCTTGCGTGCCGTCATCTGGTGATAGGTCTGCCAGTAGTCGCGATAGCGTGCGTCCTGCTCGACATTGACGACATCGTAGTCACGCCCTTCCTGCAGGCGCAGGCCGAACTTTTCGCAGCGTTCGGCGATGACTGCCGGCCGCCCGACCAGGGTCGGCTTCGCCAAGCCTTCGTCAATGACCACCTGACAAGCCCGCAGTACGCGCTCCTCTTCGCCTTCAGCATAGGCGACGCGCTTGTTCTTGGCGCGTTTGGCAACGGCGAAGATCGGCTTCATCGTCGTGCCAGAAGCGTAGACAAAACTCTGCAGCTTTTCGCGATAAGCGTCCATGTCCAGAATCGGCAACTGGGCGACGCCGCAGTCTGCCGCAGCCTTGGCCACAGCAGGTGCGATTTTCATCATCAGCCGCGGATCGAAGGGCTTGGGGATCAGGTATTCAGAGCCGAAGCTCAGGTTGACGCCTGCATAAGCAGCAGCGACGACCTCGTTCTGCTCGGCTTGAGCCAATTCAGCGATTGCATGGACCGCAGCAATTTCCATCTCGTCCGTGATCGTGGTGGCCCGGCAGTCCAGCGCACCGCGGAAGATATAGGGGAAGCAAAGGACGTTGTTGACCTGGTTCGGATAGTCGGTGCGTCCTGTGGCGATCACCGCGTCGTCACGCACTTCTTTGACTTCCTCGGGCGAAATTTCCGGCATCGGATTCGCGAGGGCGAAAATCATCGGCCGCGGAGCCATGCTGGCCACCATTGCCGGCTTCATCACGCCGCCAGCCGACAGCCCCAGGAAGATGTCAGCGCCGGCAATCACCTGGCTCAGGCTGCGCATCTCCGTCGGCTGTGCAAATGCAGCCTTGTCAGGGTCCATCAGCTCGGTGCGGCCTTCGTAGACCAGACCGGCAAGATCGGTGACCCAGATGTTCTTGCGCGGCAAGCCCAGCTTCATCAGCAATCCCAGGCAGGCCAGTGCGGCGGCGCCTGCGCCGGAAGTCACCAGCTTGACTTGCTTGATGTCCTTGCCTTGTATTTTCAAACCGTTCAGGAAGGCCGCGCCAACGACGATCGCAGTCCCATGCTGGTCATCATGAAAGACCGGAATCTTCATCCGCTCACGCAGTTTCCGCTCGACATAGAAGCAATCCGGGGCCTTGATGTCCTCCAGGTTGATGCCGCCGAAAGTCGGCTCCAAAGCCGCGATGATGTCGACCAACTTGTCAAGGTTTCGTTCCTGGATTTCGAGGTCAAACACGTCGATTCCAGCGAACTTCTTGAACAAAACGCCTTTGCCTTCCATCACCGGCTTTGACGCCAGCGGGCCGATGTCGCCCAAGCCAAGAACGGCGGTGCCATTCGTCACCACAGCAACCAGATTGCCTCTGGCCGTATAGCGGTAGGCGTTGGCCGGGTCGGCAACGATTTCCTCGCAGGCCGCTGCAACCCCGGGGGAATAAGCCAATGCCAGGTCGTGCTGGTTGACCAACTGCTTGGTTGCGGCGATCGAGATCTTGCCTGGCGTAGGGAACTCGTGATATTCGAGTGCGGCCTGGCGAAGCTCGTCGGCTTTGTTCAATGACGTAGACATGGTGCTTTTCCCTTTGACTTTCCACACCGGGGAAAAACCCGATGTGAAGGCAGATTGTAGAAGTCAGCAAGTCCCTAAGTCGACTTGACCAATATTTACGCGAAACTGTACCTCTGCGCCCACATCTTGCAACGCATACTGACAGCCTGATCACCAAGAGCCTTTCCCCTTGCTCGCCATCCCGTTTCCCTTCTCGAAATTGCAACAGCAGCGCCCCCGGCGATGGCGGCGCGCTTTCCTGTGGGTCGCATTGATGGCCCTGCTGCTGGTGGCGCAATCACTGCTGGTGGGCCTGACACTGAACTACGAGTCTTCACGCCTGCAGGAGCAGACCGATCAAGTCGCCGCCGATGTCGCAATGCGCGCCCGGCAGATTGCCGGTCGTGACCTGCATGGCTTGCAAAACCTGCTCTGGGAAGACCCGACGACGACGCGTTGGCGTGATGAAGCGACCGAACTGCTGCGCCGTACCAGGCCGCTGTTGCGCATCGAATTCCGGGATGCGAAGCGAAGGGTTACCCACCTGGCCGAGTCCTCCTATTTCGCACCCTTGTTCACCCAGATTGCACGCGAACATATGCAGATGGAGACCGAGGTCGCCTGCCTGGCTGCATTGCGGCAGGGATCGATCGAATACTCACGCAGCTATTTCGTGCCCATGGCCGAAGGCGACGGCCTGGAGGTGGTCGATCTTTGCCTGCCGCAGTTGCGCGCCGGCCATGGCAATACCTTTGTTGTGGCCACAGTAGGGCTGCGCCAGTTGTTGGAAGAATCAGTCACGCAGGACGTGGCGCGCAGCCAGGAACTGAGCTTCGTCGAGAGCGATGGTGCCAGGTTGGCACGGATCGGTTTCAAGCATGGTGCGGGTGTCTACCTGGCTGACCGCTTGGTCGACCTGCCCGGCCTGACGTTGCAGTTGCGGGTCGACAGCGTGGCCGGTCGGCCGCAACTGATACCCAATCTGTCAACGGCCTTGGTGATGGGTTTGTCATTGGCGCTGTTTGCAGTCGTCTTTCTGCTGGCCAGGGATGTGCGCAGGCGCGCCCTTGCCGAACATGCACTGGCGGACTCGCTTGCATTCCGTCAAGCGATGGAAAACTCGCTGATCACAGGCCTGAGAGCGCGCAATATGGCCGGCGACATCACCTACGTGAACCCAGCCTTTTGCGCGATCGTAGGATTCAAGCCGGATGAATTGTTCGGCCACACGCCGCCCCCATACTGGCCACCCGAACTGGTCGACGACTACCAACTGCGCCATAGCGACCGCATGGCTCGTCTGGAGGCCGGCCAGGATCCTCGACAGGGATTTGAAACCGTCTTCATCAGGCGCAACGGCGAGCGTTATCCGGTGTTGATTTTCGAAGCCCCGTTGCTCGATGCCGAAGGCGTGCAGACAGGCTGGATGGGCGCTGTGCTCGACCTCAGCGACCAACGCCGGATGGAGGAGTTGTCGCGCCAGCAACAAGACCGCTTGCAGGCGACGGCGAGGCTGGCCACCGTTGGCGAGATGGCCTCTCTGCTCAGCCATGAGTTGAATCAGCCCTTGTCGGCCATCGCCAGCTATGCCACAGCCTCTTTGAACCTGCTCACGCTTGAGGCCGAAGACCCACAGATGCCTGCCATGGTGCGGCAGGCCGTGACGCGGATCGCCGAACAGGCCGAGCGCGCTGGCCGGGTGATCAAGAGCGTGCATGATTTCGTTCGCCGTCGGGACCAATCACGCGAGGTGATCAGCGTCGACCTGCTGATCGAGGCGGTGCTTCCGTTGGTAAGGCTGCAGGCGCGCAAAAGCGGCACCAGAATCGAGATCGATCTGCCTGTGCCAGCGCCACGCGTGCGCTGCGACCGCACGATGGTCGAGCAGGTGCTGTTGAACCTGACCCGCAACGGTATCCAGGCGATGGAGGAAGCCACGCCTCTGGCCGAGAGAATTCTTATCCTGCGCGTGCGCCAGATCGACCCGCGATGGGTCAGTTTTGCCGTACTCGACTGCGGGCCGGGTATCGCCATCGAAGTCGGTCGCCAGTTGTTCACTCCCTTCTTCACCACCAGAGCCGAAGGCATGGGCCTGGGCCTGAGTTTGTGTCGCACCGTGGTCGAACAGCATGGCGGGGCCGTGGACTTTGTCAATCGCGAAACGGGTACCGGTACCGAATTCCTTTTCACCTTGCCGGCTGAAGCCAAATCCAGCAAATTTCCCAAGCCAGGAGGCCTAGTTTGAACAGCCGTAACTTACCGATGGTCTATCTCGTCGACGACGAGGATGTGGTCCGCGATGCCTTGACCTGGCTGCTGCGCTCGCGCCGCCTGCTCTCGGAAGGTTTTGGCAGCGCCGAAGCCTTCGAGGAGATGCTTGACGCAAGACCGGAGCGCGCGCGCGGCTGGCCTGATGCGCCCTCCTGCCTGCTGCTCGACGTCAGAATGCCGGGCATGAGCGGCCTGGCCTTGTTCGAGCGCCTGATTGAGCGCGGCATCGGATTGGCCTTGCCAGTGATCTTCTTGACCGGCCATGGCGATGTGCCGACCGCGGTTGCAGCAGTCAAACGCGGGGCCTTCGATTTCGTTGAAAAGCCTTTTGCCGACAACGCCCTGGTCGATCGCGTCGAGAATGCCCTGGCCGCCAGCGCCCAAGCGATTGCGCAGCGCCAGCAGCATGGCAAATTGGCCCATCGCATCACCGACCTGACCGAGCGAGAACGCGAAGTGATGGCATTGGTGATCCAGGGCCTGCCCAACAAGCTGATTGCCGATCAATTGAATATCAGCGTACGTACGGTGGAAGTGCACCGGGCACGGGTATTCGAAAAAATGGATGTCAAGTCGGCGGTCGAATTATCAAACCTGCTGCGCGTCGCCTGAAGACCAGCTGAGACAATCCGGCGATGGGTGAATTCGATCTGATCAAACGCTATTTCAAGCGCGACCTCGCTCCAGGAGCCACGGTGGATCTGGGCATCGGCGACGACTGCGCGATATTGAGTGCGCGCCCGGGCACGCAATCGCTGGTCTCCTGCGACATGTTGGTCGAAGGCCGGCATTTTCTCTCGACAGTGGCGCCAGCCCGGCTGGGCCACAAAGCTTTGGCGGTCAACCTCAGCGATCTGGCTGCCTGCGGCGCCACGCCGCGCGCCTTCACTCTGGCGCTGGCTTTACCGACGGTCGATGAAAGCTTTCTGGAAGGCTTTTCGCAAGGGCTGTTCGCTCTCGCGGATGCCCATGGGATCACGTTGATCGGCGGCGATACGACCGCCGGACCGCTGAATATCTGCATCACCGTGATTGGCGAAGTACCGGTGGGAAGCGCAATGCTGCGCAGCGGCGCACGCGCTGGCGATGACCTCTATGTCTCGGGCCGGCTCGGCGATGCACGCCTGGCTTTGGAGGTCTTTCGTGGCAAGCTCAGCCTGCCAGGCGAGCAGTTTGAGCAGGTCCGGCTGGCGATGGAATGTCCGCAGCCTCGGGTCGCCCTGGGGCAGGCTTTGCGCGGTATCGCCAGCAGCGCCATCGACCTGTCGGACGGGCTGATCGGCGACCTCGGCCATTTGCTGCAGGCATCCAAGGTAGGCGCCAGCTTGGCACTCGAGGCCTTGCCGCATAGCCCGGCCATGGCAGGCCAGCCGCTGGCAATTCAGCGTGAATGCATGCTGGCGGGTGGCGACGACTATGAACTGCTGTTCAGCGCCCCACAGGTGGCACGCGCTGCGGTCCAAAGAGTGGCCTTGGCTAGTGCGACGCCGGTAACCCGCATCGGCAGCATCGATCAAGCATTTGGCTTGCGCTTGCTGGACGGACAAGGACTGGTTCTGCCCTTGTCCTTTGCCGGATTCGATCATTTCAAATCATGACTGTTTTCGAGCCCGCAACAATATCGCCACAGCGCGCCAACTGGCAGTTCATGCGGGCTCACCCGTCACGCTGGATTGCCTTGGGTTTTGGCAGTGGCCTGTCGCCCAAAGCGCCGGGGACGGTAGGAACGCTCTGGGCCTGGATGGCTTTTCTCGTCCTTGATCGATGGCTGGGCGATGCGCAATGGGCAGCCTTGCTGCTGCTCGGCACGCTGATCGGCTGGTGGGCCTGCACCTTGACCGCAAGGGCCATGGCTGTGTCTGATCCCGGTGCCATTGTCTGGGACGAGATCATCGCTTTCTGGCTGATTCTTTGGTTGATCATGCCGACCGGCCTGCTGGGGCAGTTGATTGCCTTCGGACTGTTCCGCTTTTTCGACGCCGCCAAGCCAGGGCCGGTCGGATGGGCCGACCGCCTTTTCAAGTGCGAACGCGGACAGCCGATTGGCTGGCGGCAAGGATTCGGTATCTTGTTTGATGATTTCGTCGCGGCTGGATGTACGCTTGTCGTGATCGCGCTGTGGCGCCATTTTTCTTGAGGAGAGACTCATGCTGTTTCCTGAAGAGCAAGAGCTGATCGACCGGATCGGCGTGGCCTTGATGCAGCGCCGCGAGCGCATGGGCACGGCCGAATCCTGCACCGGCGGTTTGATCGCTGCAGCCTGCACCAGTTTGTCCGGTTCAAGCCAATGGTTCGAACGTGGGGTGGTCAGCTACAGCGACTCATCCAAGACCGAACTCCTCGGCGTGCCTGCAGCTTTGATCGGTCTGCATGGTTCGGTCAGCGGTGAAGTGGCGCTGCATATGGCGCGCGGCCTGCTGGCGCATGCGCCGATCGACTGGGCCCTGGCAGTGACCGGCATCGCCGGCCCGAGCGGTGGCAGCCAGGACAAGCCGGTCGGCCTGGTCTGGCTGGCCCTGGTCCATGCCGGCTCGGCGCCCAAGGTCTGGCATGAACTGTTCAGCGGCGACCGCCATGCAGTGCGCATCGCGACGCTGCGCTCGGGCTTGATGGCCTTGTGCGAAACGCTGGAAGACAAGGATCAGTGAACTGATTGGCTGATTGCTAGTTAGATTGCGCCCCGCAGTAACGTCGCGAATGCTCTTTTGCGGCAACTGGAATCAACTTCGGATTTGGTCAATCTTCTCTGTCTCGATGGAAGCGAATGCAATTTTCTCCTCGGTCGAAAACCAACCGGGGTTGGAAATATGGTAATGCGGCAACTCATCCAACTGCCAACGCCTGATGTTTTCATATCCCGAAATAGTTCGAGAATCAAACAAGGCCTGCTCCTGTGCATAATCCACCCCAGCATTCGTCATGCTGGCAGGGTTCATGTCATTGTGGATGTAGATATAAGTATTTGATGTAAAGCAGAGACGGAATTCATCGGGGCGGCGGAAAAACGCTTCACAAAGGTTCAGAAAGAAAATCATGTCGTCATACAGATAGAAGTCTTCGCCATAAGGTCGGCGCGGCAGGTATCCAATTGCGGAGCGATGGATCAGAACTGGTCGCGAAGGCGTTGCACAGTGACTAATTCTCTCCGAGAATGGGTTCCTCAATCGGTGAATTTTCCACCAATTCTCCTGATCGTCGAACCATGAGACCAGTCGCCAGTCGTTCCCTAACGAAGCATGGCGTACAAGTTGTTGATTTTGAGTCAACGAATCATTGGTCTGGATGCAAACCAAATGCGGTTGAAATTCGAGTGCCTTCTTCAACTGGTGGAAAGCCGAAGGATAGAGGAGGTCATCGCCGTCGACAGGTATAAGGTAGTCGTAGTCCAAACGTTCCTGAAATATTTCCAGCAAACTGTTATGCCCCATCCCGGGTCGGCCATTCGAACGCGTCTCGATGATATCGACCTCAGTACCCTGCATCACCTCTTCAATATCTTTTAGGTGGGCAGGGTTAACTGAATTCACCACGATCACGACATCGTAATTAAAATCGTGGTTTAGCTGCCCGAGGATAGAATCATGGCATTGCCGCGCCAACTGCGGCCTCGAACTAGTCAGAATTGCGATGAGGAATTTCATTGATCTAGCTTGCATATAATTATTGCGAACTTTATTTTTAAATTAATCAAACTACGATTCAGATTAAAATAAATTTTGACTAATACTCAGCCGATCGCCGCGCTCAAAACGTCAGCCATTACTTGAAACAATTTATCATCAGCAGAGATGCGCCGGGAATGCCGGACCCCAAGATTATCAACCGAGCTACTCGACTTACCGCCAAGAAATTCACTCAGCCCCTGGAAGCAGCACATGATCGAAATTTTGACATGCCTTGATAATCGCACCCGGCAAGCTCGATGAGCTTGCTGCTGAGCGGCCGCTGGCCTGACGCAGAACGCGATCAATGGCTGTCCTTGTTGCGGGCCGCCTTGCCCGGTGAAACCTGGCTTTTGAGCCCGCCTGGCGATCCCGGCCAAGCCGCTGAAGTCGAAGTCGCCATCGTTGCCAATCCCTTGCCTGGCAGCTTGAACGACCTGCCCAATCTGCGCCTGATCCAATCACTCTGGGCCGGCGTTGACCGCTTGCTGCAGGACCAAACGATGCCAGCTGTTCCACTGGCGCGCATGGTTGATCCGGCGATGAATGAGGCCATGGCCCAGACGGCCTTGTGGGCTGTGCTGTCATTGCACCGGGGATTTTTCGATCTTCAGGAACAGCAGCGGGCAGGCCTTTGGCGGCAACCCAGGCAACTGCGTGCAGCCGAATGGCGGGTACTGGTACTCGGTCTGGGTGAGCTGGGCGGCCGGGTTGCACAAACGCTGGCGGTTCAGGGTTATGCAGTGAGTGGCTGGAGCCGGCGTGCGGCCAGCTTGGTCGGCGTCGATTGCCAGCAAGGCCAAGCGGCGTTGGTGCCAGCGCTGGCCCGGGCCGATGTGGTGGTCAACCTGCTACCGCTGACTGAGTTGACGCAAGACTTCTTCAATGCGACAAGTCTGGCAGCAATGAAGCGTGGCGCCAGTCTGGTGAACCTGGCGCGTGGCGCCCATATCGTCGAGAGCGACTTGCTGACGGCGCTCGATTCAGGTCAATTGAGCCGGGCGGTGCTCGACGTATTCGTCCATGAACCGCTGCCTGATGGTCACCGCTTCTGGACCCACCCGAAGGTGACCATATTGCCGCATTGCGCAGCCCAAACCGATGCGCGCAGCGCGGTCGCGGTGGTGGCAGAGAATCTGCGGGCGCTGCGCGCCGGGCTGCCGTTGCAGCATCTGGTGCAGCGCGAGCGCGGTTATTGAAGGGCGATTTTCTGGCCGCGTGAAGTGGCCTCGACCAGCAGCAAGGCCAACCGCTGCAAACCGGCCCAGGGGTCGACGGGCCAAGCTGGATGGCGCAGGCCCTTGACCAACCCATCGCAGATCTGCGCTGCCTCGACCAGGCGGGTGATATCGGCTGAGCGCAGCCCCGGCACGATGCGCTCGAACAAGCGTTCCTTCGGGCCCCAGACTCTGGCTTCGCGCAGCGCCATCGGCAAAGGCTTGCCGGCATCGACCGCATCACGCACGCGCTTCAGCGCCCGGATGTCTTCAGCCAGGCTCCAATGCACCAGCACGGCCGCCTCGCCCTCGGCCTGCAGGCCTTCGAGCATACGCAGCAGCCTTGGCACATTGCCGCCGAGCACCGCTTCGCTGAGCTTGAAAACGTCATAGCGCGCCACATTCAGCACGGCAGCCTCGATCTGCTCGAAGCTCAATTCACCGGCCGGATGCAACAGCGCAAGTTTTTGCAATTCCTGATGCGCCGCGAGCAGATTGCCTTCGACCCGATCAGCAAAGAAGGCCAGCGTGCGCTGCCCGATCTCGCCATCGGCCACGCGCTGGCCCTGGGCGGCAAGGCGCTGGGCAATCCATTGCGGCAGGGCGCGGCGCTCGACCGGCTCGACCTTGACGCTGGCACCAGCGCCATCCAGCGCCATGAACCAGGCGCTGCTCAGCTGAGTCTTGTCGAGCCTGGGCAAGGTCACCAGCGTCACCACATCTTCAGGCAGCCGAGCGCAATAGCGCTGCAATGCTTCAGAACCGTCCTTGCCGGGTTTACCGGAAGGAATGCGGATCTCGATCAACTGGCGCTCCGAAAAGAGGCTCAGCGCCTGCGCTGCGCCCTGCACTTGAGCCCAGTCGAAATGGTTGCCGGCCACGGTGAAGACCTTGCGCTCGCCATAACCTTGCGCTCTTGCGGCAGTGCGGATCAGGTCGCCAGCCTCCTGCGCCAGCAGCGGCTCGTCGCCGTAAACGGTGTAGATGGCACGCAAGCCTTTGGCGAAATGCTGAGCAAGCCCCTCGGTGCGGATCTGCATATCAGGCCATCCTCATGAAGGCAGTCGAACTGCAGCCAGTCTGCGCATCACCTGGGTCACGGCCTCGGACTGCATGGCGCGAAACAGCAACGCTTCTTCCTGCTCCTTGGCCAGCGCCATGCTCTCCGTGTAATTCATTTCGCGCGTCATCATCAGATCGGTTCGCGGCATCAGCAACTCGCCGCTTGGCGTCCGCAACAGATAGTCGAAGCGCAGGCGCAACTGCCATTCGCGCACCTGCCCGGCTGCAGTCGAGACCACGGCCGTCTTGTCACTTGAATCACGCAGGACCTCCAGCACGACATCAACCCGGTTCGCATCTTCCAACAATTTCACCGACGTCAGCGCGAGTTGTCTGCGCAAGGCCAACGCCAGCGGCGAACCTGGCTTGAAGCCGGTCAT
Organism: Burkholderiales bacterium; assembly: GCA_947446685.1. GTDB lineage: Bacteria > Pseudomonadota > Gammaproteobacteria > Burkholderiales > Burkholderiaceae_C > Paucibacter_A. The sequence goes on along the minus strand of CANFIC010000032.1, from coordinate 3,301 downwards.
GGCGATGCTGCGAAAGAGCAATTCAGGGTCACGGCGCAGCTCGAATCCGCAGCCGGTCAAGCTGACAGAGGCGGCACCGAGAAGCAGGAAGCGTCGTTGCATAGGCCTAGACTCAGACGACCAGATTGACCAGGCGGCCAGGCACGATGATGACTTTCTTAGGCGCCCGCCCTTCGCTGAACTTGATGAATTCCGGATTGGCCAGTGCCGTCGCCTCGATGGCAGCTTTGTCAGCATGGGCCGGCACCTTGATCGAGCCACGCAACTTGCCATTGACCTGCAGCATCAACTCGATCTCGTCTTGCAGCAAGGCCGACTCGTCGACCAGCGGCCAGGCAGCGTCCAGCAGATCGCCCTGTACCTGGACAAAGCCAAGATCCTGCCAGAGCGCATGGGTCAGGTGCGGGCAGGCCGGATAAAGCAAGCGCAGCAGGATCGAGAAGCCCTCGCGCATCACCGCATGGCTGGCGGCGCCATCGGGCTTGAACGCTTCGAGGGCGTTGAGCAGCTTCATGCCGCCCGATACCACCGTGTTGTATTGCATCCGCACATAGTCATAGCTGACCTGTTTGAGCAGCAGGTGGACTTCGCGGCGCAGCGCCTTGGCTTCATTGTTCAAAATCCTGAAGTCTTGGCCCGCCAGCTTGATGACTTCAACATGTTTGGCGCCATAGGCCCAGACGCGCTTGAGGAAGCGGTGCGCACCTTCGACGCCGGCATCGTTCCACTCCAGCGTCTGTTCCGGCGGCGAAGCAAACATGACGAACAGCCGTGCCGTATCGGCACCATACTGGTTGATCAGTTCCTGCGGATCGACGCCGTTGTTCTTGGACTTGGACATCGTGCCGACGCCCTCGTAGTCGATCGCCGAGCCATCGCTTTTCAGCCTTGCCGAGACGATCTTGCCGCCTGCGTCAAAGACATTTTCGACATCGTTGGGCCAGAAATATTCGACCCCGCCCTGCGCAGTGCGGCGCGAATAGATATGGTTCAGCACCATGCCTTGCGTCAGCAGCTTGGTGAAGGGCTCGTCGATCTTGACCAGCCCCAGGTCGCGCATCACCTTGGTCCAGAAACGCGCATAGAGCAGGTGCAGGATCGCATGCTCAATGCCGCCGATGTACTGGTCCATGCCACTGCCGCCAGCGCCGCCCATCCAGTAATCGGTGCCGGCGCCGACCATGGCCTGGTGGTTGCCTGCGTCGCAATAGCGCATGAAGTACCAGGAGCTGTCGACGAAGGTGTCCATCGTGTCGGTTTCGCGCTGCGCCGGGCGCCCGCAGGCCGGGCAGGCCACGTTCAGGAAGCCGCTGTGCTTCTTCAGCGGATTGCCACTGCCGTCCGGAATGCAATCCTCGGGCAGCACCACCGGAAGATCCTTTTCAGGCACAGGCACCGCGCCGCACCCGGGGTCGTCAGACCCCGGTCCCTTGCCCGCGCAATGGATGATCGGGATCGGCGTACCCCAGTACCGCTGCCGGCTGACGCCCCAGTCGCGCAAACGCCAGGTGGTTTTCTTCTCTCCCAGGCCTTTTTCGCCCAGCAACTCGGCCACCTTGTCGACCGCAGCCTTTTGCGTCAAGCCATCGAGCTGGCCGGAGTTGACACACAATGCGCGCTGCTTGTCGCCATACCAGTCGGCCCAGGCATCGAGGCTGAAGGTCTCGCCCGCCGCAGCCACGACCTGCTCGATCGCCAGACCATATTTCTTGGCAAATTCGAAATCGCGCTCATCATGGGCAGGCACGCCCATCACCGCGCCATCGCCATAGCTGATCAGCACATAGTTGCCGACCCAGACTTCAACTGCCGCGCCGGTCAGCGGATGGCTGACGAACAGCCCGGTGCGCATGCCCTTCTTCTCCTGTGTGGCCAACTCGGCTTCAGTCGTGCCGCCATGCTGGCAGGCTTCGATGAAAGCGCTCAATTCAGCATTGCCCTGCGCTGCGTGCAAGGCCAGCGGATGCTCGGGCGCCACCGCGCAGAAGGTCACACCCATGATGGTGTCAGCGCGGGTCGTGAAGACATGCAGCAGGCCTTGCTGGATCAACTCGCCATCAGCGCTGCGGATCTGATGCGGGAAAGCGAAGCGCAGGCCCTCGCTCTTGCCGATCCAGTTCTCCTGCATCAAGCGCACGCGCTCGGGCCAACCGCTCAGATAGCTCTTGTCTGCCGGATCGGCCACAGCCGAGAGCAACTCTTCAGCGTACTGGGTGATGTTCAGGTAATAGCCGGGGATCTCGCGCTTTTCGATCACCGCACCGCTGCGCCAACCCTTGCCATCGACCACCTGTTCATTGGCCAATACGGTCTGGTCGACCGGATCCCAGTTGACGACCTGGGTCCGGCGTTCGGCAATGCCGGCGGCCAGCATCTTCAGGAACAACCATTGGTTCCATTTGTAATATTCCGGCGTGCAAGTGGCAATTTCGCGCGACCAGTCGATCGCCAGGCCCATCGCCTGCATCTGCGTCTTCATATAGGCGATGTTGTCGTAGGTCCACTTGGCCGGTGGCACGCCGTTCTTCATCGCCGCGTTTTCGGCCGGCAGGCCGAAGGCATCCCAGCCCATCGGCATCAGCACGTTGTAACCCTGCATGCGCAATTGGCGCGCCAGCATGTCGTTGATCGTGTAGTTGCGCACATGCCCCATGTGCAGCTTGCCGCTCGGGTAAGGCAGCATCGAGCAGGCGTAATACTTTGGTCGATCAAGGTCCTCGACAACGCGATAGGCGTCGATCGCTTGCCAATGATCGCGGGCCGCTTGTTCGACCTCGGAGGGGTTGTACTTTTCGTTCATGATTGCTTCGGTGCGGGGACCCCGATTGTAGAAGTCGGGGTAAAAAGGCTAAGGCTTGGCCTCGGCGACAAAGGCAATCCGGCTCAGTCCTGCCGCCTGACACCAGCCGATCAGTTCGGCGACATGGCCATAAGGTACGTTCTGGTCTGCACGCAACTGCACTTCCATGGCTGGGTTGGCGCGCGCGAGATCGGTGATGCGTTGCCTGAAGGCTTCCGCTTCGAGCCGGTCTTCGCCGAGGTAGAGCGAACCGTCAGGCGCCATCGAAACAGCGATGAATTCCAGCGTTTCTGAAGGTGTGGCCGCTTCGCTTGCGGGCAGTTCCAGGCGCAGCGAAGACGTCATCAATGGCGCGGCGATCATGAAAATCACCAGCAGCACCAGCATCACGTCGATCAGCGGCGTCATGTTGATTTCGCCCATCGGTTTGGGCGAATCTCTGCGTTCCAGGCGGCCGAATGCCATGCTGACTCAGCCCGGGTCGGCTTGGCTGGCCATCAT
>CANFIC010000031.1 GCA_947446685.1 Burkholderiales bacterium | reverse complement strand
CAGCCAGGCTACAGCCACAACTGCCGGCCTTGTCTGGTGGCGTTGCGCGACCCCATCGAGCGCCTCAAGAATGCGCAGCCCGCGCGGATTCAGGTACCTGGCCGTCACATTGGCGCCGCGCGCGCTCTTGCCGGCATCGGCCGCGCTGCGGTATTTGCCGCTCAAAAAACCGGCTGCCAGCGCATAAAAACTGATCACGCCGACTTCGTTGCCCAGGCACAGCGGCGCCAATTCGTCCTCGAAGACCGCGCGGTCGCTGAGGTTGTAAAGCGGCTGCAGGCTTTCATAGCGCGGCAGTCCCTGTGCTGCGCTGGTTTGGAGCGCCAGCGCGAAGCGCGCCGGGCTGTAATTCGACGCACCGATCGCCCTCACCTTGCCCGCTTCGATCAACCCGGCAAAAGCACCCAAGCTGTCTTCGAGTGGCGTGCTGGCATCGTCTTCATGCGATTGGTAAAGGTCGATATGGTCGGTCTGCAAGCGCCGCAGCGAAGCTTCGACTGCGGCCTGGATATAGGCCGGCTGCAAGCCCTTCTGCTGCGGCCCCATCGGCTTGCCGACCTTGGTTGCCAACACGATGCGGTCGCGCTTGCCGCTGGCGCGCAGCCATTTGCCGATGATGGTCTCCGATTCGCCGCCGCTATGCCCCGGCACCCAGCTCGAATAGACATCGGCGGTGTCGATGAAATTGAAACCGGCGTCGACCCAGGCGTCGAGCAGACTGAACGAAGTCGCCTCATCGACCGTCCAGCCAAACACATTGCCGCCGAAGCACAGTGGCGAGACCTGCAAGCCTGAGCGGCCCAGTTGACGGTTCTGCATTCATTTCTCCTGTCGAAGCGCTTGTTTGATTTTGACCCGGGCTTTGCTTGGCCATTGGGAGGCGCCAAATTAGACCACCCAGCGCCGCGGCTTGCCGACCCGGTTTGGCAAGGCCGCCGCGCTTACAAGCAGCAGAAGCGATAAAAAGCAGGTTTTGAATATGTCTTTCTATGGTTTTTTATTTACACAGATAGCGGCAAACTCGCGCCAGCGTATCCTCCACCCGCCCCTGAGCTGAACCCATCAAGCCAACCTCGATCAACATGCCCTCATTTCTGAAGCAACTGCTGGCATGTGCCCTGGTCCTTGTCTCGGCCATGCCGGCGATCGCCGAAAATCTGGTCAGCGTCAAAAATGATGCCTTGCCAGCCCTGGTCGCTAAGCCTTCAGCGCTGTTTGTGGCTTCCGGTCAGCCCGTCGTCACGCAATCGGGTCAGCAATGGCGGCTCAACGAATCACGCCAAGCCTGGGTGCCCAAGCCTTGGGGCGGTCATGCGCTCGGGGCGATTCAAACCACGGCCGAGCCTTTGCTGTTGGTTGAAACGGTCGAAGGCCGGGGTATCGACCATTTGCAGCCATATGCCGAGGCGGCCGGGTCGGCAAAGCAAATCTTGCCGGCCTTGCCCATACGCTTCTTGCAGGCGCAAGGCGCAGTCGTTGGCAGCATGATCTACCTGGCAGGCCTGGCAGCGGATGGATCGGCACATTGGCTGTCGATCGATTCAACCACCCCCGACGCCGCCTGGAAAATCCTGCCTGTCTGGGCCAGCCAGGCGTCGAGAATCACATCAGTGGTCGCCCAGGACAAGGCCCTGTTCGTCACCAGTGGACAGAGCGCCGGCCAGGCTGACAAGCTCTGGCGCTGGACCGCGACCGACGGCTGGATCGATCAAGGCCAGCTGCCTGGCCCGGTGGCAGACGGCGCGGCGCGTGCCCTGGGTCAGGCCCATTTGCTGTTCCTGGTGAACCAGGGCGCCGGATCACAACTGCTCACCTATCACACGATCACGAAGTCTTTTGCCAACCAAGGCGAGGCCCAGACTGCGCAGGCGCGGCGCGGCGCGGCCTGGGGCAATGGCCTGATCTGGGAAGCCGCAGGGTCAGCAAGCGCTACGGCTGACCTGCGCTTTTCGGAAATCTCCGGCAGCAAGCTGCTGCTGCGTCCGCTCGACTGGGCCATGATCATCATCTATTTGCTGGGCATTGCCGGCATCGGCGCCTATTGCTACTGGCGTGAAGAAAAGCAATCGACATCCGAATTCTTTGTCGGCAACCGCACGATTCCATTCTGGGCCGCAGCGATCAGTCTGTATGTAACGAGCACGAGTTCGATCGGCTATATCGCCACGACTGCCAAGGCCTTCGCCACCAACTGGCAATATCTGGTGAACAACCTGATCGGCGTTTTCGGCCTGGTCTTTGTCGCGATCTGGATCGTGCCGCTGCTCAGACGCCTGAAACTGGTGTCGGTATTTGACTATCTGGAACAGCGCTTTCACCCTTCGGTGCGGATGTTGGCCAGCGCGATGTGCATCGTCTTGCACCTGGGCGGTCGGATGAGCATCATCCTGTACCTGCCCTCGTTGGCGATCGCGACGATCACCGGCTTCGACATGGTGTGGAGCATCCTGATCATGGGCCTGGTGACGATTGGCTACACCGCAATGGGCGGCATGAGGGCGGTGATCTGGACCGATGTGCTGCAACTCTTCGTCAAAGTGGGCGGACTGGTTTTCGCGCTCTACTTCATCATCGACAAATTGCACGGCGGTGTCGGCGAGTTCATCACCAGGGCTGACGCGGCCGACAAGATGCAGATGTTCGACTGGAGCTTCGACCTGACCAAACCGACGGTCTGGGGCTTCCTCTTTCTGGTGCTGATGGAAACCGTGCTGACCTTCCCCAAGGATCAGGTCCTGATGCAGCGTGTCTTCACGACCAAATCGGAAAAGGAAGCGGGACGCTCAGTCTGGCTGTTTGCGGCGATCATCTTCCCCGCCGCCTGCCTGTTCTATCTGATCGGCACCGGGTTATGGGTTTTCTACCAGAATCATCCGGAGCGGATGAACCCACTGCTGACGATTGATGCGACCTTTCCGCTCTTCATCGCCGCCGAGTTGCCCGCAGGGGTCACCGGGCTGATGATCGCGGGCATTTTTGCCGCGTCGATGGCCACCTGTTCGAGCATCATGAACAGCGTTGCCACCATGGTGTCGGTGGACTTCTACGAAAGGCTGGCCAAGCACCCGACTCAGGCCAAGAGCATCAGGCTGGCCGAGATCGTCACGGCGATTGCCGGGATGATCGGGATCAGCATTGCGCTGCTGCTGAGCCGCTTCAACATCAGCTCCTTCATGGACGTGGCGCTGGACCTTTACGGCTTGCTGGGTGGCGGTTTCGCTGGCGCCTACACGCTGGGGATGTTCACCCGCCGGGCCAACTGGCAGGGCGTGCTGATCGGCATGGTCTTCAGCGTTGTCCTGACGATTGCCGCCTGGTCGGTGAATCTGGTCCACCCCTTCATTTACCTGGCGATCGCGATTCTTTTCTCGATCGTGTTTGGCTATCTCGGCAGCCTGTTTTTCCCGCCACCGGCAAGCGAATCCCTGCGCGGTCTGATCGTCGAGCGCCAGTCGGCCTGAACGACAGATCCAGGACAACCGATGCGCCGCCAGCTACTCCTGTTCGCTGCGCTGGTCTCGCTGCTGGCGCCATTGCAGGCCAAGCCTGCCGCGCCACCGAATGTGATCATCGTGCTTGCCGATGACTTGGGTTACGGCGATCTCGGGGCGCATGGCCATCCGCGGCTGAAGACTCCGAATATCGATCAGCTGAGCCGACAAAGCCTTCGATTCACCGACTTTCATGTCGCGCCGATGTGCACCCCGACGCGCGGCGAGTTGATGACCGGGATCTCGGCTTTTCGAAACGGCGCATCGTCGGTTGGATCAGGCGGCAACACGATCCGCCGTGAGCTGCCCTTGATGCCGCAGTTTTTCAAGGACAGCGCTTACGCCACGGCCCATTTCGGCAAATGGCATCTGGGAGACAACTATCCGTTCAGAGCGCATGACCGGGGCTTTGACCTTTCGATCGGCTACAAGGGCTTCGGCACCGACTCGGTGGCCGGCGAATGGGAGAACGATGCCTTCGACGACCTGTACTGGCGCAACAGCAAGCTGACCCGGATCAAGGGCTACAACACCGATGTTTTCTTCAACCAGGCCATGTCCTGGATCGACCAGCAGAAAAACAAACCCTTCTTTGTCTACCTCGCGCCGACCGCTTCGCATGAGCCCTTTTATGTCGAGTCTCGGTATGCCAAGCCCTATGAGGATCTGCGCAACGGGCTGCCGGCCTTTTTCGGCATGACGGCCAATTTGGATGAGAACGTCGGTCGCCTGATGAAGTTTCTTGATGCCCGAGGGTTGAACGAGAACACGATCCTGATCTATATGAGCGACAACGGCTCGGTCGAGCGGACCGGCTTTTACAACGCCGGCATGCGCGGGCGCAAGACCTCGCTTTATGACGGCGGCCACCGCGTGCCCTTCTTCCTGCGCTGGCCGGCAGGGGTGACCGGGTCGCCGCGCGACATCGACGCGCTGACGCATAGCACCGACCTGCTGCCAACCTTGATCGAACTGGCCGGGCTGAAGGTCGCCGGCCAAACTGCCTTCGATGGCCTGAGTCTGACGGCCTTGCTGCAAGGTGGCGTCGATCCCGCTCCGGACCGCAAGGCCGTCATCCAATATGGACTCAGAGGCCCGGTCTTCGAAGCATGGGACAGCGCTGTTCTATGGAAGAAATGGCGTCTGGTGAAGGGGCAGGAACTCTACGATGTCAGCAGCGACCCGGCTCAGAAGACCGATCTGGCCCTGCAACAGCCTGAGATCCTCGCCGCGCTGCGCGACCATTACCTGAACTGGTCGGCTGCGACAAAACCAATGCTCGGCCTGGTCAATCATGTCATCGTTGGCGCCCGCACCGAACCGATCACTCAACTGACTTCGGCCGATTGGCTTGGGCCCTATGCAGGCGACTTCGGCGAACTGGGCCGCACCGAACTGGCCCTGTTCGGCGCATGGAACATCGAGGCCCAAGCGCGAGGCCAGTATCAGGTGTCACTTTATTTATTCCCCCCGGATGCCAGGACCGCGCTGAACCAGCCGCTGCGAAATATACCGGCGCGCCCAATCACTGGGGCAAGGCTGCTGATCGACGGCGAGGCCAGGACATTGCAGACCAAGCCTTCGGCGACACATGCGAGCTTCACGCTCGCGCTGCAGGCCGGGGAGCGGCACCGCATCGAGGGCCAGTTCCTCGACGCCACGGGCAAGCCCATCGTTGGGGCCTTCTTTCTGCGCGTCACCAAGCTGTAGCAGCCGGGCTGACTGCAATGGATGATTGATGAATAACCCAAAAGAAGTAAAAACCGTTTTTTGAAAACGCATTTGAATGGTTTTTGTTTCTAACGATTTACTCCAGACTTGCACCAGTCAGGACGAATTCAGAGACTTCAGCCGCGACCCTCAAACCAGGAGACAAAAGCCATGAGAAATATTCCAAAGATGAACAAGACCCTCGTAGCGACGCTTTGTACATTGCTGATAGCGCAGATGGCCACCGATGCCATGGCCCAGGCGACCAACAAGCTCGATACCGTCACTGTCACCACCAGCAGTCGAACCTCGAAGGCCATCGACAAGATTCCTGGCGCCGTCACGGTAGTTTCTGCCGAGGACATCAGCGGCACATTGACAGTGACCGAGGACCTGACCGCGGTGCTGACACGCACCGTGCCGGGCTTTTCAGAGGCCTCGCAATCGATGGTCACGACCTCGGAAACGCTGCGTGGACGCACCGCTTTGTTCCTGTTTGACGGCGTGCCCTTGTCATCACCGCTGCGCGATACCGGTCGCAACAACTCGACTTTTACCGACCTGGGAATCATTGACCGGATCGAGGTCATCAACGGACCCTCAGCCTCCGAAGGCATCGGCGCCTCGGGCGGCATCATCCAGTACCTGACCGGAACGCCGAAGAAAAACGGCACCGAAGCGAAGGTCAGCGCCAAATTCATCACCCAACCGGGAGATGACAGCTCGGCCTACAAATTAGGGCTGGCTGTTACCCACAAGGAAGATGCTTACGACTTGCTGATGGCGGCCTCGTCACTGAACCGGGCCATGGCCTATGACGCGAACGGCCGCATGCTGGGCCTGCAGGTCAGCGGTTCCTCGATGGATACCGAAGAGAAGAATCTGTTTCTGAAGGTCGGCTTCAACCTGGGCGAGCGCAAGGAACAGCGCCTGGTCGCAAGCCTCAGCCAGTTCGATCTGCGCGGGCTGAACAACTACAGCCCCTCCTATGTGCACACCGGACCGGGCACGCCGACCGACACCTCGATCAAGGGCGTATTTCCGGGCATGCTGCCGCAGTTCAACACCTTCAGGCAGTACAGCCTGAAATACAGCCACAACAATCTGTTCGGCGGCGAACTCAATATCCTGGCTTACAAGGCCACCCAGCGCTCGCGCTTCAATACCGAATGCGGCACATCCGACTGCAAGCCTTACACGCTCGCAGCCGACAATTTGAACCGTGGCAAGCAGGATCCAAATATTGCGCCCCTGGGCACCCTGCTCGACGCCTCAGAACTGCATTCTGACAAGAGCGGCGTGCGCTCCTCCTGGAACACCGACAGCTTCGCAGGTGTCACCGGACTCGGCCTCAACGCCGGCCTGGACCTGGTAAAGGACACCACCGAGCAGCGCCTGGCGATGACCAACAGGCTCTGGGTCCCGCCGATGAAGTACAGCAGCACGGCACCTTTTGCCCAACTGTCCTATGACGCAGGGCCGCTGACGGTGAGCGGCGGCACGCGCCGGGAAGCGGGCCAACTGGCTGTCGACAGCTACACCACCGTCTGGGCCAATCGCCCCTCATCGACCAATACCTGCAGCCCGACCACCACACCTTGCACACCGGGCTTCGCCGTGAATGGCGGCAAGGTCGATTACAACAACACCTTGCCCAATCTGGGAGCGATCCTGCGCCTGCCTTATGGCTGGTCCAGTTTTGTCTCGTACAGCAAGGGCTTCACCTTGCCCAATGTCGGCATCCCCTTGCGCAATGTGAACCGGGATGGCGTCTCCGTCAGCACGGTCGCCGGCACCGAGGCGATCATCTCGGACAACAAGGAATTGGGCCTGTCCTGGCGCAGCAACGTGGCGAGTTTTACTGGCTCGATGTACCGCTCGTACTCGGCCTTGGGTGCCTCCTTGGCCGTCGATCCGGCGACCAAAGACTACATCATGATCCGCCAACCGGTCGAAATCACCGGCCTCGAGTTGTCGGGGGAATACAACTTCAGTAAGTCATTCAAGGCCAACGGGCTGTACTCGAAGATCCGGTCCTTGACGACGCTGAACGCTTCCGCCACGGTGATGAACATCAACCAGGGAGTGCTCAACGTCAGTCCGGACAAGATGGTTTTTACCGGCACCTGGAAGTTCAGCGATCTGGGCAGTTTGCGGCTCGGTGCGACGACGCTGATGGACCGCAACATCAACATCGGCACCGGCAAGGAAGAGCATACGACCGGCTACACGCTGTTTGATATGGGACTCAGCTATGACCTGAAGAAGAATGGAACCTTGGCCCTGGGCATCGAAAATCTGGCCAACAAGTACTACATTCTCAGCTACTCGCAGATCGATTCATACCAGAACTATGTGGCGGGCCGTGGACGCTTGTATTCGGTCACTTACAACCTCAAGTTCTGAAAACGCCGGCACGCGTGGCCCCTTCGGGAGTCACGCATGACCGGGTCGAACATGCACCGGCCTGGCGCCAGAGTCGAGACATCTCCGTAGCACCGGGCCCAATGCATGAGACTGCCATTTTTGCTGACCTGCACCGCTTGGCTCTGCCTGGGACTGACCCAGGTGATAGCCCAGACACCGACAACTGCGGTCGACCTGTCCCCACCCTTGCTAGCGTCAGCGCAGCTGGACCCGCTTGACCGGTTTGCGCAGACGCTGACTACCGACCGAGGCTATCTTGGTGCGGTCACTCTTGTCGCCCGCAATGGCCGGATCATCGACTGGCGCGCCCATGGGAGCCGGGATCTGGCGAGAACTTCGCCGATGAAAATCGACAGCATCTTCCGCATCTATTCAATGACCAAGACCATTGTCTCGGTGGCATTGCTGATGCTGGTAGAGGATGGCAAGCTTGCCTTGGATGACCCGATCGCCAACTACATGCCGGAGTTTTCCGCCATGCAGGTGTTCATCGGTGGTACGGCTGATACGCCTGAATTGCGCCCGGCCAGGCAGCCGATAAGGGTCCGGCATTTACTCACCCACACCAGTGGTTTTGCGACCAGTGGTGCGGCCGGCGACGAAGCGGTGAAGCTTTTCAATCGCGTCGATCTGCACGCCTCGCCGACGCTCAAGGACTATGCGCGCGCGGTGGCCAAACTGCCGCTGGCAATGGAACCGGGCGAGCGCTTCAACTATGACGGCGTTGGGCTCGAGTTGCTGAGTCGCTTGATCGAATTGCGGTCCGGCCTGCCGATGAACATATTCCTGCAGCAGCGTCTGCTGACTCCGCTGGGGATGAAGGACACCGGCTTTGGCGTCGAGGCCGCCAAACGCGACCGCATCGCCGACATGGTCACTACCGACGCGCAAGGGCATTTGCAGCTCGATTCCGGCCCCAGCGCAAAGCAGCCTGGGGCCTGGCTCAACCCCTACCCGAGCGGCGCCGGTGGGCTGTATTCGACGGCCGCAGACTACCTGCGTTTTTGCCAGATGTTGCTCAATGGTGGCTCGCTCGATGGCCGGACGATCCTGAGCCCTGGGAGCGTCGATCTGATGCAAACAAATCAACTGGGCTCGGCCGCCATTCCGGCCGGAGCGCTGCGCCCTGGCGATGGATTCGGCTTCGGCGGCTATGTCGTACTGAAATCGGTGCCTGGATCGCGGCCGGGATCAGTTGGCCAGTTTGGCTGGTCCGGTGCGGGCTCGACCTATTACACAATCGACCGCCAGGAGAAGCTGGTTGCGCTGCTGCTGATGCAGCATCTGCCACAAAATCTTCCCAAGGACCCACCCAAAGTGGGTAGCGAATTTTTCGGTCTGGTTTACCAGTCGCTGGTCAAGTAGGAGCGCGCAGACGCCATGATTTTCGTCGCCGGTTCAGCCAATCTCGATTTCGTCGTGCGCGCGCCGCAAATTCCATCCCCGGGTGAAACGGTGCTGGGGCGTGATTTCCAGACTTTCCCGGGAGGCAAAGGTGCCAACCAGGCGGTCGCCTGCGCCCGGGCCGGGGGCATGGCCACCGAGATGCTGCTGGCCTTGGGTGACGATCCCTATGCCGCCCTGATCGAAAATTCGCTGGCTGATGCCGGCGTCACGATGCACAAGGTACGCGCGGCCGGACAGCCGACCGGATGCGCTTTCATCTGCGTGTCGGATGACGCAGAGAATGCGATCACCGTCGCCCCTGGCGCCAACAGCTGTTTGCGCGCTGAACATCTGCCGCCGCTGCAAGCCTTCACGCATTTATTGCTGCAGCTGGAAATTCCAATGGAAACAGTCAGCGCCTATGCGAGCAGCGCCAAGGCTCAAGGTGTCTGCGTCATGCTCAATGCCGCGCCGGCCCAGACAATCCCGGCGCAACTGCTGGCGCAACTGGACATCTTGGTGGTGAATGAAGCCGAACTCGCCAGCATCGCCGCGCCGCAGACCGGCATCGCGCAATGCCTGGCGAGCCTGGCTGTCCCCTGTGTTGTCGTAACGCTGGGCGCACGCGGCTGTGTGGCGCGCCTGGACGGCCAGTTCTACACCCAACCCGGGTTTGCCGTGCAGGCGGTCGACACGACGGCGGCTGGCGATACCTTCTGCGGGGTGCTGGCAGCAGCGCTGTCCGCAGGGTCGGGGATGCAGGATGCCTTGATCCAGGCCTGTGCGGCTGGCGCGCTGGCCTGCACCCAAGCCGGTGCGCAAGAAAGCATTCCAAGCTTTGAGGCCTTGCAGCAGTTCCTGCAGTTAGCCCCGGCCGGCAGCGCCGAGCAGCATGCCGCCTTGCGCCGCAGCTGCGGCATCACCGACCCGCAGCCTGCCGGACAAGCCCATGGAGGCCAATGACATGACCCAGCCATATTCCGCTGAACCTCCTGCCGCCGAGGCTCTGCCAAGCGGTGAAAAGGCAGCCCAGTCGTTTACCGAAGGTCTGCCGCACACGCTGGGCCCCTATCTGCCGGTACCAGGGCGGATTCCCGATTGGCCTTACACCAAAATCGGCCAATGGAAAAACGATGTGCCGGCGCTGTCTGAAAGCTGGCGCGACGCCCTCACCGTCTGGAAGCGCGAGCATCTGGTGCGTCTGGGCTACAACGATTTGCAATACCAGCGCGCCGACTTGAGCTGGTCACAGCGCAACTTCGTGCAGGCGCAAATGATGGTCGAGGACCGCTATTTCTACGACCCGGTGCAGCGCTGTTACACGGTCGACCGCTATCTGGACGACCTGGAGCAGCGCTACGGCGGACTCGACAGCGTGCTGATCTGGTTTATCTACCCGAACATCGGCATCGACGACCGCAATCAGACCGAACTCGCGTCTGACCTGCCGGGTGGCATCGCCGGGCTCAAGCAGGTGGTGGCGGATTTTCACCGCCGCGGCGTGAAAGTATTCCTGCCCACCATGCCCTGGGACCAGGGCACCAATGATTCACACAAGAGCGACTGGCTATCGGTGGTCGAACTGGCCCGACTGGTCAACGCGGACGGCATCAACGGCGACACCTACAGCGGCTTGCCGCAGGTGTTCCGCGAGACTGCGGACCAGTTGGGACATCCGTTGGTGCTGCAACCCGAATCGACCACCCAGTTGCGCGAGGGGCTGATCTGGAACACCCAGAGCTGGGGCAAGGTCTCGCCCGAGATGGCCCAGGTGATCCCGGTCGTCAGCAAGCTCAAATGGCTCGAACCACGCCACATGATCAACCTGGAGAACCGCTGGTGCCGCAACCGCAGCAACGACCTGCAGTTCATCTTCTTCAACGGTGTCGGCTACAACGCCTGGGAAAACATCTGGGGTATCTGGAACCAGTTCACGCAGCGCGATGCCGCAACGCTCAAACGCATCGCCTGCATCTACCGGCAATTTCCGACGCTGATGGTCAGCGCCGATTGGGCGCCTTATGCCCAGACGCTGCAGAACGGCGTTTTCTCGAGCAGTTTCCCCGGCGCGGATTGCACGCTCTGGACCATCGTCAACCGGAATGAATTCGCCCTCAGCGGCGAGCAGCTTGAAGTCGCGCATGAAGAAGGCATCAGCTATTACGACCTCTGGCAAGGATTGCCGCTGCAAGCCAGGATTTCAGGAGGCCGTGCGACCCTGTCAATGTCGCTTGAAGCGCGCGGATTTGGCGCAGTGATGGCGCTGCGCAGTGGCGTCTCGATGCCTGGAATGGGCGAATTCCTCGCCAGGATGGCCGCCTTGGCCGAGGTCCCTTTGCAGTCGCTGTCGGGCCAATGGACGCCCTTGCAGCAACAGATGGTCGAGATCGTGCCGACCCAGCCCGCCAGCAGCGCGCCCGAAGGCATGCTGCTGATTCCTGCCACGCAGTTCAATTTTGTCGTGCATGGGGTCGAGATCGAAGGCGCCACCGATGCCGGTACCGGCTTTCAATACCCCTGGGAAAGCGGTCCCAGGCGCCATCACCGGCAACGCCTCGACCTCAAGCCCTTCTACATCGACCGCACGCCGGTGACGAATGCCCAGTTCCATCGTTTCATCGAAGCCACGCAATACGCACCGCCCGACGATCACCATTTCCTGAAAGACTGGATCGACGGCGCAGCGCCAGCGGGCTGGGACAAAAAGCCGGTGACCTGGGTGTCGATCGAAGACGCGAGGGCCTATTGCCGCTGGGCCGGCAAGCGCCTGCCGCATGAATGGGAATGGCAATATGCGGCCCAGGGCAGCGACGAGCGCCTGTACCCCTGGGGCAATAGCTGGAACGCCGCCGCGGTGCCGTCGCCGAACAAGGGTCGCAATGTCCTGCCGCCGGCCGATGTTGAGGCCCATCCGCTGGGCGCGAGCCCGTTCGGCCTGCTCGACCTGGTGGGAAATGTCTGGCAATGGACCGACGAGTTTGTCGATGAACATACCCGGGCAGCGGCGCTGCGCGGCGGCAGCAGCTACCAGCCGCAGTCATCGCATTGGTATTTCCCGCCGAGCTACCGACTCGATCAGCATGGCAAGTACCTGCTCCTCGCGCCTTGCAAGGACAGATCGGCCTGCCTTGGATTCAGGTGTGTCGTCGATGCTTGAGAAAAATAAATGGCCCTTGAAACGGGTCGGTTCCGGAGAAAAACAATGAGCTTAGCGGCAATGCCATGTGCTTGCGAAAGACAGCAAGGTTGGCTTGGCGGACTTTTGGGCCGCGCCCTGGATGCCAACCAGAAGGGGCGTTTGTCGAACTTCATCACCGACGAAACCAGCCCGGCGATTGCGCTCTACAGCCCGGAGCAAGTCTGCAATAGTCATGAGGGCGACTGGTATGGCGAGCATGCGGGCAAATGGCTCTATGCCGCTTCCAAGGCAGCGCATCGCAGCGGCGACGAGGTCCTGGCGCAAAGGGTACGCCGGGTCGCCATCTATCTAGCGGGGGTTCAGGATAGCGATGGCTACCTGGGAACCTATGCGCCGGAGCGGCGCTTCATGCACAAGCAAGAAACAGCGCCGCGCAGCTGGAACGGCGCACCGCTGCAACGCACCTGGGACATCTGGAACCATGCCTGTCTGACCCTGGGTCTGTTGGAGGTGCACAAGCATTGGCCCGACCCCAAGGTGCTGTCGGCCGCCTGCGGCATTGGCGACCTGTTCCTTCGCACCATGACCGAAGGCGGGATCAATATTGCGGAAATCGGCCTGCACCATGGCATGTCGGCCACGGTTTTGATGGATTCTGCAGTCGACCTGCATCTAGCAAGCAAAGATCCGAAATACCTCCAACTGGCCAAGCTGATTCTGCAACAGGCCGATCAACGCCCCGAACTGGCGCTGCTGCAGCAATTGCTGGCCGGCACCGACGCGGCGGAAATATCGACCGGCAAGGCCTACCAACTCTGCTGGAACCTGGTCGGTATGGCCAAACTGTACAAAGCAACCGGCGATCAGCAGTACCTGCGGGCGGTGAAAAACGGCTGGAGCTCGATCAAGCAATACCACCTGAGCCTGGGTGGCGGCCCCTGGGGCGGCGTCGGTCTGCGTTCGCGTGAAATCTTCAATCACAACAGCGTCTTCAGCCCTCAGGGCTATGTGGAGACCTGCTCGATCCTTTCATGGATACAGCTGAACCGCGAATTGCTGCTCATCACCGACGAAGCGCATTACGCCGAGGAAATCGAACGCTCGGCCTATAACGACCTGCTGGGTGCGATGGCGCCGAACGGCGAGGACTGGTGCTACTACTCGTTCCCGAACGGCAAGCGCGTTCACACCACCTATTGGCGCTGCTGCAAGTCGAGCGGCGCCATGGCCTTGGAAGAGTTACCCGCGATCGCCTACCGGCTGAATGCGTCGCAGGAATTGACGGTCAATTTATACGGCCCGGGCAAAGCTTGTTTTGCCATGCCCGGCGCCGGCAGCGTCGACCTGGAACAGAGCACCGACTACCCCTTCGACGGCAAGATCAGCATCCTGGTGCGCCCCGGAAAGACGGCCAGATTTGCCATCCTGTTGCGTATCCCTTCCTGGACCCAGGGCGCGCAAATTTCGGTAAACGGCCGGATCTGGGCGGAGCCGGCAAGGCCCGGCAGCTATGCCAGACTCGAGCGCGAATGGATGGCCGGCGACCTGATCGAGCTGAACTTTCCGATGCCAGTCGTCCTGCACAACAAGGCCAGTTGCAGCGTGCAGGAGTCCAAGGACCCGGCCGGTGCCACCATCCGCAGCGAGGTCATGCGATACGACTACGCGGCGATCAGTCGCGGGCCGCTGGTTTACGCCACCAGCCTGATCGACGGTTTCAAGATGGAAGAGACTCTGCGCCTGCCCGCGGCGGATCAAGAGCAAGCCTTGGAGCTGTTGACAACTCCGCCGGGCTTCGAAGGTCCGGCGATCCGGTTGAACCTGGATTACCGGGAAGCGCTGACTTTCCAGCCCTATTTCGAAGCCGGTGGCAGAGCGGATGGCGACTGGCGGCTCACCTGGATGCAACTCGCACCAGCGCCGAAGTCAGCACCCTAAGAGCTCCCGGGTCGGGCCTCAGACACAGGCCAGTTCGCTGTCGAGGTGCGACTTGTCGGACGACAACAGCTGCGGCAGCATCGCCCTTTGCGCCTCCTCGATAAAGGCATTGACCAGACGGATTCGAATCGTCGAGCGCGACCAGATCACGCCGACCCGGTTCGGCTCGAATTCATGCGGCAATTCGAGCGTCACCAGTCGCAGCCCCTCGGGCCAGGGTCTGGCCCAATTCGGCACCAGTGAGACGCCCAGACCGCGATCGACCATCACGGCGATCGCATTCAGCGCGTTGAGTTCGAATCTTTCATGCGGCGTGATGCCAACTGCGCGCAGATAACGGTCGGCCTGATGCCCGCCCCAATGATTACGGTCATAGCGGATCAAGGGCTCGTTGCGCAGCAACTCATGCGGGTCACGCCCGGCCATGCTTGCGGGGGCGAGCAAGACCAAGGGCTCTTCGCGAAGCAACTTCCAGCCAATGCGTTTGGATAGCGAAAACGGTCCTTGCATGACGATTGCGGCGTCGAGTTCACCGGCTTCCACCAACGGGTACATCTTGACCGAGGTGCTGCGCTCGATATACACATTGATGCCGGGGAATCGGGCCACCATCAAAGCCAGGATGTCGGGCAACATGCCGATCAACGCATTCGAGCCGGCACCCAGGCGCAGTTCGCCTGCGGTGACATCGTCATTGGCCACCGTATGCAGGTCAGCCACATCACCCAGCAAAACGCGCGCCCGTTCAAGGATGCGCGCTCCGGCCTCGGTCACCGTCACGGTGCGTCCGCAACGCGTAATCAGCAAGGTTCCGATCTCGCGTTCAAGGCTGTGGATCTGCTGGGCCACGGTGGCTGGCGCAATATTCAGCTGGCGCGCTGCTGAGGCCATCGAACCCTTGTCGACCACGGTTACGAAGGTGTTGAGAAACTGGGTGTTCATGGCATTGGGTTGAAATTCCACGATCCTGGAGCTGGATCACTGCAACTGCCATGCGGACGCCGGCTTTCAGCATCCGCAACTGATGCTTCGTCTGCCCTGCATTTTAGCGACCGCAGCCAATTTTTGGTCAGCCGATGCCGGCTGCATTCACCTGACAAACCCTTAGCCGGACCGATTCCTCAGACCATCGATCCGGCTTGATTTTCGAGATCAGACCGGCCGGCCGCAGGATGAAACTACTTCCATTGATCTCTGCTGCGCTGAACCGATCATGACACCGTATCAGCGGCCAGATAAGTCTCGACCAACCTGGCCCAGTAAGCCGCGCCGACAGCCAGATTGCCGTCGTTGAAATCGTATCTGGCGTTGTGCAGCATGGCCCCGCCCTCGCCGTTGCCAAGGCGCAAAAAGCAGCCCGGGCGGTGTTGCAGGAAATAGGCAAAGTCCTCGCTGCCGGTGACCGGGCCGAAAGGCGAGATCGTCCGCTCGGCACCGACCAGTTGCTGCGCCACCTGCAGCGCGAAAGCAGTCTCGGCCTCGCTGTTGACCACCACCGGATAGCCTTGCTGGTATTCGATCTCGACGCTGCCGCCATAGCCCTGCGCATGCAAGGTGACGAGATCGGTGATGCGTTGGCGCAGTTGTTCGCGCACCGCGGCGCTGAAACTGCGCACGCTCAAGCTCATGCTGGCGCTCTCGGGAATCACGTTCGCCGCAATGCCGGCCCTGAGCGTGCCGATGGTGACCACGGCCGTCTGCGTCGGGTCGATATTGCGCGACACCACCGTCTGCAGCGCCATCACCAGGCTGCCGGCGATCAGCACCGGGTCGACCGTCTGATGCGGCCTGGCGGCATGGCCGCCGCGGCCGTGGATGGTGATGAAGACGCTATCCGAAGCCGCCATGAAAGGCCCGCTGCCGAACATGAAGCTACCGACCGGATAGCCAGGGTGGTTGTGCAGGCCGAAGATCGCATCGCAGGGAAAGCGTTCGAACAGGCCGTCGGCAATCATCGCTTGAGCGCCGCTGTCGCGCCCGGCTTCTTCGGCGGGCTGGAAGACCAGATTGACGGTGCCGGAAAAATTGCGTGTCCGCGCCAAATGCCGCGCCGCGCCCAGCAGGATCGCCGTATGGCCGTCGTGGCCGCAGGCATGCATGCTGCCCGCCACCTGGCTGGCATGGGCAACGCCGCTTTCCTCCATGATCGGCAAGGCGTCCATGTCGGCACGCAAGCTGATGGCCCGCTGACCATCACCCAGACGCAGACGGCCGACGACGCCATGGCCGCCGACATTTCGGGTCACCTCATAGCCCCATTCATCGAGGTGCGCGGCCACCATGGCCGAGGTGGCGACCTCCTTGAAGGACAGCTCCGGATTGCGGTGCAGATGTTGGCGCAACTCGGTCAGGAACTGCTCGGAATCGGCCAGATCGCCGACCTGGCAATAGGCCTTGTAATTGCTGCTCATACTGAAGCTCCTTGATGTGGTGTGTTGCCGGCGCCGAGGTCCCAATAGAGCCCGGTCATCAGCTCCAGCCCTTCGCGCAACAAGCCCGGCGGCAGATGCTCGTTGGGCGCATGCTGCGAGCAGCCCGGGTAAGAATGCGGTACCCAGATCGTGCGCAGACCGAGGATGTCGGTGAAGATGTCATTGGGCAAGGAGCCACCGAGATTGGGCAGCAAGGCCGGCTGGCTGCCGCTGGTTCTGGCCAGCGAGGCGACCGCCCATTGGACCCAGGCATCGTCGGGGTCGATACGGGTCGCGTGGAACATGCCGTCGCGGGCGTTCTGCACCTGCACCATCGGAAAGCCCTGGCGCTGCAGATGGCGTTGCAAGGCCGGCAAGAACTCCTCCGGATCGGGGCCGACGACAAAGCGCAGCTGGCAGCGCGCCCAGGCTCTTGCCGGGATCGCATTGACCGGCGTGTCAGGGTTGCCAGTCTTGAAGGCCAGCACTTCGAACGAACACCAGCCGAAGACCCGCTCGGCCGGCGTCAGGCCGGGTTCACCCCATTCGGGCTCGATCACCGGGCCATCGGCGCCACCATCGACTTCGCAGCCGACCAGCGCGCGTCGCACCGCCGGCGGCAGTTCGGTGGGTACCCATTCGGGGATGCGGATCTGCCCGGTCGGCGACACGATGCTGGCGATCGCATGAGCCAGCTGGATGCCGGGGTTTGAAATCAACCCGCCCCAGTTGCCTGAATGGTGGGCACCGGCACGCGACTCGATCGTCATGTCGATGTTGAGGCAGCCGCGCGAGCCGAGAAAGACCGTCGGCCGCTGTGCGCTCAGGCGCGGGCCGTCGGAGGCCAGCATCAGGTCGGCCTTGAACAGCTCGGTGTTTTCAGCGCAAAGCTCGCGCAGCCCCGGCGAGACCACCTCCTCGCCCATCTCGATCAGGTATTTGGCATTGAAGCCGAGCTTGCCGCGGACTTTCAGTACATTCGCCAGCGCCTGCATATTGACCGAATGCTGGCCCTTGTTGTCGGCGATGCCGCGGCCGTACCAGCGGCCATCGCGCTCGGTCAAGGACCAGGGCGACAGGCCTTCATGCCACTCTTTGTCGAGGCCGCGGATCACGTCGCCATGACCATAACCAAAGACCGTCGGCAGGGCTGGGTCTTCGATCCGCTGCGCGAACAGGAACGGCGCTTTGCCCAGCGGATGGGTCATCAACCGGCATTGAAAACCCATTGCCTCGAAAGCCGGTTTCATCTCGGTCTCGAGATAGTCGGTCAGGACTTCAGCCCGGGCCGGATTCTGGCTCTCGGTCGGCAGCGCCACACGGCGCGCCAGGGTCTGGCGGAATTCGCCCGAATCGAACTGGCTGCGGGCTTGGCTGATGGCTTCGGAACGACTCATGGGCGGTCTCCTTGAAATTGATTGGAAGGATGCAGATGGCAAGACAGCGCGGCCGATGACCCCGCGACCTTGCCGAGCGTCGGAATCAGGCTGGCACATGGGTCCATGCGCTGCGGGCAGCGCGGATGGAAGGGGCAGCCCGAAGGCGGATGCAGCGGATCGGGAAAAGCCAGGCCAAGGCCGGTATCGGGAATCCCCAGGCCCGGCTCAGGCGTCAGCACCGAGGCCAGCAAGGCCTGGGTATAAGGGTGGCGCGGCTGCTTGAAGAGTTCGGCACTGTCCGCTTGCTCGACCACTTTGCCCAGATACATCACTGCCACTGAAGTGGCCACATGTTCGACCACCGCCAGGTTATGGCTGATGAAGACATAGCTGAGATTGAACTCGCGCCGCAACTCGAGCAACAGGTTCAGGATTTGCGCCTGCACCGACATGTCGAGTGCCGAGGTCGGCTCGTCGCAAATCACCAGTTCGGGTTTCATCACCAGGGCTCGGGCAATCGCCACGCGCTGGCGTTGGCCGCCAGACAACTGTCCCGGCCGGTTGTCGGCATGGCGCGAGGACAGGCCGACGCGTTCGAGCATGTCGATCGCTTGCCGGCGGCGCTGCGCCGGGTTGCCCAGGCCATGAACTTCCAGTGGCAACGCGACGATGTCGGCGATGCTGCGGCGCGGATTCAGCGACGAATAGGGGTCCTGAAACACCGGCTGGACGCGCTTGGAAAGTTCGCGCGGCCCCAGTTCCTGCAGATCGACGCCGCCCAGCAGCACGCGACCCGCAGTCGGCTTGAGCAGGCCCAGCAGCAAACGCGCCAACGTCGACTTGCCGCAGCCCGACTCGCCGACGATGCCCAGCACATCGCCAGGATTCAGCACCAGATCGACAGAATCGACCGCCTGCAATTTGCGCGGCGCTTGCAAAAAACCGCCACCGACGCTGAAGCTGCGGCTCAAACCTTCGGTTTGCAGGATCGGCTTCATGCAGGCAGCTCCGTCAGGATGCAGCGCCAACTCTGGCCTGAAGCAGCCACCTGCATCGCCACCGGCTGTGCACAGGCCGCTTGCGCATAGGCGCAGCGATCGCGAAAACTGCAGCCTTGAAATGCTCCGACCAGCGACGGCACCTGGCCCGGAATGGCCCCCAGAGCGCTGCCCGGCGCCGTGCGGCCGGGCACCGGAATGCAGCGCAGCAGCGCCTGCGTGTAAGGGTGATGCGGGGTCGCGAAGATGTCGCTGACAGCGCCCTGCTCGACGACCTCGCCCGCATACATCACCGCCACCCGCTGCGCCATCCGCGCGACCACGCCGAGGTCATGGGTGACCAGCAGCATGGCGATGCCGAGCTCGCGTTGCAACTCGACCAGCAGCCGCAGGATCTGCGCCTGGATCGTCACGTCGAGCGCGGTGCTGGGTTCGTCAGCGACCAACAAGGCCGGCTCGCACATCAAGGCCATCGCGATCAT
>CANFIC010000030.1 GCA_947446685.1 Burkholderiales bacterium | reverse complement strand
TCTTCAGGAAAGCCCGCCAGTGCAAAGCAATAAGGCAAGGCTTGCTTGCAGTCTGTTGTGCCTGGCGCTGGTCGCCTGCACGCAAACGCCCTTGTTGAAGGTCCCGGCAGTTCCGATGGCCGGCGCTTTCAAGGAAGCCGGCCCCTGGACCGCCGCCAAACCCGCCGATCACCTGCCGCGCCAGGCCTGGTGGACCCTCTACGGTGATGACGACCTGAATGCCTTGCAGCAGCGCCTGATCGCCAACAGCCCGGATCTCGCCGCGGCGCTGGCGCGCTATCAGCAGTCGCAGGCCAGCACCGAACAGATCCGTGCCAGCCAATTCCCGACGCTGAGCGCATCGCTGAACACGCAGGGCGACCGGCAGTCGCAGCAGCGGCCGCTGCGTGTGCTCGGATCCTCGTCGCCCGATTACTACAAATCGACCACGCTGGGTTTTGATATTTCCTATGAAGTCGACCTGTGGGGACGGGTGAACCAGTTGGTCGCTGCAGGCCTGGCGCAGGACCAGGCGGCGCAAGCCGATCTGGAGTCAGCGCGGTTGATTCTGCAGGCCCAGCTGGCCGACAGCTATATCGCGCTGCGCGGGCTCGACCGCGATGCGGCCTTGCTGCGCGAGACCGACAAGGCCTATGCCCGCGCGCTGGAGATGGTCACCCGGCGCCGCGACGGCGGTGTCGCTTCCGGGCTCGATCTGGCGCGTGCGCAAGCCCAGCTCGAGGCCACGCGCTCGCAAGCCCGTCAATCCGATGCGCAGCGGGCCTTGATCGAACATGCCATCGCCGCTCTGGTCGGCGAGACCGCTTCCGGCTTTGCCTTGGCACCGCGCGTTACCGACATCGTGTTGCCGGATATTCCGACCGGCCTGCCTTCGACACTGCTGCAGCGCCGCCCCGACATCGCCGCCGCCGAGCGCCGCGTCGCCGCCTCCAACGCCAGCGTCGGCGTGGCCCAGGCCGCCTTGTTTCCAGCCGTCACGCTCAGCGCCTTGCTCGGCTACCAGAGCAGTGACGCAGGCAGCCTGATCCGGTCGCCGAATACTTTCTGGGCCATCGGCCCGACCCTGGTGGTGAACTTGTTCGATGGCGGCCGGCGCAAGGCCGAGATCAGCCGTGTGCAAGCGGTGCTTGACGAGACCGGTGCCCGCTACCGCAGCGTCGTCATCGGCGCGTTCCAGCAAGTCGAAGACAGCCTGGTGCAATTGAAGCAATTTGGTGCTGCCGCCCGCTTCGAAAGCGCAGCGCTCGTTGCCGCCCAGCGCTCGCTCGAGCTGGCTGATTCTCGCTACCGCGAAGGCGCAGCCAATTACCTTGAAGTCATCAGCGCCCAGACCACCGCGCTGCAAGCCCAGCGCAACGCGCAAGACCTGTCGACCCGGCAAAAGCGCGCCAGCGTGCAACTGATCCGTGCGCTCGGCGGCGGCTGGACTGCTGCGGCTGAATAGGGCAAATCAGCGTTCTTGAATTGGGCAGCATGTTCGGCCGACTTGACGGGTTGGCTGGCTGCCATGCTGCGCTCATGTCCCCCGGCGCCTCCGTCGCCTCCTCCTGTACCCTAGATTCGGCAGTTGCCCGCTTACCACCGCCGCGAAGGTTTCATGCCTGCTGAGATTTCTCCGCCCGCCTGCCTTCACCCAACGAGTGAGAACGCTACGCAGCCGATTGAGCCGCACTACGGCACGCTGGCTGCGTTGCTTCTCCTGGTGGGCATCAGCCCACTGCGTCGGCGCGCCTTGCCAGCGCACCGCATCACAGCCCACTCGGCCGTGTCCAACTACAGAATCTAGGGTCACTTCGCTCCGCAAGACAGCCGGCCAGCGCGTCACCGCAGACCTGATTGGAAATCATGGCCAACGCAAATCTGCGTTGTCGCAATCGGCAAGCTCAGAGCAGCGGGTGAGTGGCGTAGCGAAGTAAAGGAGGAGGACCGGGCACAGTCCGGTCCGGGGGACATGAGCGAAGCCGCTCGCCCGCTGATCTGGGCGGCTTGTTCGGCCGGCTTGACGAGTAGCCTGGCTGCCATGCTGCGCTCATGTCCCCCGTCGCCTCCTCCTGTACCCTAGATTCGGCAGTTGACCGCTTACCACCGCCGCGAAGGTTTCATGCCTGCTGAGATTTCTCCGCCCGCCTGCCTTCACCCAACGAGTGAGAACGCTACGCAGCCGATTGAGCCGCGCTACGGCACGCTGGCTGCGTTGCTTCTCCTGGTGGGCATCAGCCCACTGCGTCGGCGCGCCTTGCCAGCGCACCGCATCGCAGCCCACTCGGCCGTGTCCAACTACCGAATCTAGGGTCACTTCGCTTCGCAAGACAGCCAGCCAGCGCGTTACCACAGACCCGATTGGAAATCATTGCCAACGCAAATCTGTGTTGGCGCAATCGGATTGCCCAGAGCAGCAGGTGAGTGGCGTAGCGAAGTAAAGGAGGAGGACCGGGCACAGTCCGGTCCGGGGGACATGAGCGAAGCCGCTCGCCCGCTGCTCTGGGCGGCTTGCTCGGCCGGCTTGACGAATAGGCTGGCTGCCTGGCTGCCATGCTGCGCTCATGTCCCCCGGCGCCTTCGCCGCCTCCTCCCGTACCCTGGATTCGGCAGTTGACCGCTTTGTAACAATGCACATGATTCGCAAGAGCCAGATGCGCCGGCCCACCGGCCCAACCGTGTCCGCAGCGGACCAGTTCTACAGCCTTGCTGCTTGAAAACGCGGCCATACTCCACTAACGCGAACCGCGAGCCCGGCATACCGCGTATCGATACCGGCAGCTATCCAGGTAGCGTTCCTTAGAAAAAAAACATTTGTAGGGCGAACTAGCTCAGCAAGTGGATTTTTCCTGAACAACAACCACACGGGGTCTCAGGAATGTCTACCGCGGGCATAGCAATCTGTCTCGTACCCGTGAGATACTTGTATCTCATTTGTGCTTAGGAGAAAACCCATGAGTGCTGTTTCTATCCGTCTTCCCGACGATGTATCCACTCGGCTGCAGGACTTGGCCCAACTCACCGGGCGCAGCAAGACCTTCTACATGATCGAGGCCATCCGTGAGCACCTGGATGATCTGGAAGATTTGTACCTGGCAGAAAAACGATTGATTGAGGTTCGGGCGGGTCGCAGCAAGGTCCACAGCTTAGAAGATGTGGAGCGCGACCTTGGCCTGGCAAATTAGGTTCGACGACGCATCCCTCAAGGATCTGGCCAAACTCGACAAACCCGTTGCCAAGCGGATCGTCCAGTTCTTGCGCGAGCGCGTTGCGGCTCTCGATGACCCTCGCAGCATTGGTGAAGCCCTCAAAGGATCCAAACTGGGTGAGTTCTGGAAATACCGCGTAGGAGACTACCGGATCATCAGCAGCATCGAAGAAGGCGAATTGCGCATCCTGGTGGTCAGGATTGGCAATCGGCGCGAGGTGTATCGATAGTTCTTACCGCGCCGCGCGACACGAAGTGCCTCAATCTACCTTTGAGGATGTGAATTTTAATTGCCACCAGTTTGACATTTAAACCATAAATTGGCAGACCGTTGCCATGATTTTGGCACTTAAAAGCATTGGCGAAATCCTCCAAATGCTGGGCGAGCGAATCACCGAAGAACGCCTGTCTCAGAACATCACTCAGCATGACCTGGCTTCTCGTTCCGGTGTGGCCTACAGCACCTTGCGCAAGATTGAGAGCAGCGGTTAGGGGTCGATGGGCAACTATGTTGCTTTGCTTCAGGCGCTGAAATTGGTCGATCACCAAGGGGTGAGAACGCTACGCAAGACAGCCAGCCAGCGCGTCCTCGCAGACCTGGTCGGCAATCGTAGTTAACGCAAATCTATGTTCACGCAATCGGCAAGCTCAGAGCAGCGGGTGAGTGGCATAGCGAAGTAAAAGAGGAGGACCGGGCACAGTCCGGTCCGGGGGACATGAGCAAAGCCGCTCGCCCGCTGTTCTGGGCGGGTTGTTAGACCGGCTTGACGAGTAGGCTGGCTGCCATGCTGCGCTCATGTCCCCCGGCGCCTTCGCCGCCTCCTCCTGTACCCTAGATTCGGCAGTTGACCGCTCCCACCGCCTCGGAGGCTTCATGCATACTGAGATTTCTCCGCCCGCCTGCCTTCACCCAAGGGGTGAGAACGCTACGCAAGACAGCCAGCGCGTCCTCGCAGACCTGGTCGGCAATCGTAGTTAACGCAAATCTATGTTCACGCAATCGGCAAGCTCAGAGCAGCGGGTGAGTGGCATAGCGAAGTAAAGGAGGAGGGCCGAGCACAGTCCGGTCCGGGGGACATGAGCGAAGCCGCTCGCGCGCTGTTCTGGGCGGTTTATTCGGCCGACTTGACGGGTTGGCAACCAGCCAGCGCGTGCCCCACCCCGCCTGCGGCTTGCTTACCGCGTAACCAGCGGGAAGTTGCCCGGTGCCTGGTCGAGCAGGCTGAAGAAGCGGCCGAGGTCGATACGGCTGCCTTCGATTCTGGTTTGATCCGACAGCAGCAAATCTTTGGCTCCGGCGCTGCCGGTCATCATGCGCAGGAAGAATGCCTTGGTCAGCGTCAGGCTGGCATTGGCATCCGGCGCTTCAGGGGCCTGGCGGAAATGCAGCACTGCGTTCTCGATCTGCAACACATAGCTTTCGCCGAGATCCGAAAAAATCAGGTTGATCTTCAGGTTCAGACCCGCGGCTTTCTTGCCGTTGAGCGAGGCCGCCATCGCTTCGAGGAAACGCTCGATCGGTGTGTGCTGAAGCATGTCGAGCATCTTTTCGCGGCTCAAGCCCTTGTCAGGCGGGCCCTGGCGCAGCTCCAATGCGCCGCTGAGGTAGAAGTTGCGCCAGGGCGCTGATTCGGCCATATAGCCCATTTGCTCGAACGAGCGCGCGAGCAACTCGCTGGCGGTCTTGTTCTTTGGCTCGGCATAAACGGCATGCTTGAGCAGCTCGGCCGACCAGCGGAACTCACCGGCGTCGAATGCCTTCTGCGCCGCAGCGATGATCTTGTCCATACCTCCGGCGAGCTCGACATAGCGCTTGGCGGCATCGACCGGCGGCAAGCTGTCGAGATTGGATGGATGGGCATCGAACCAGCCGAGATAGAACTGGTACACCGCTTTGATGTTGTGGCTCAAAGTGCCGTAATAACCGCGGTTGTTCAGATAGCTTTGCAGCGAATCGGGCAACTGCAACTGTTCGGCGATCTCGGATGCGCTCAGTCCGGCGTTCATCAGGCGCACGGTCTGGTCGTGGATATAGCTGAAGGTGTCGCGCTGCTTGGTGATCGATTCGCGGATCCTTGCCTGACCCCAGACCGGCCAATGGTGCTGGTTGAACAGCACCTCGGCGTCGGCCGACTGTGCCAGCGCCGCATCGAGGAAGCCGGCCCATTTGCTCGCATCGCGGATCTTGGCGCCACGCAGCGTGTAGAGGTTGTGCAGCGTCTGGCTCATCATTTCAGCGCCGCCGAAGGCCTTCAGCTCGGGCAGATAGAAAGTGAATTCGGCCGGCGCCTCGCTGCCGCCGACATTGTGGAAAACGAAGCGCAGCCCGTCGATCAGCAACTCCTGCTCGGCCTTCTTGATCAGCAATGTCGGCGGCAGGATGCCGACGCTACCAAAAGCCACCGCCTTGCCCAGGCCGGTATCGATCAGGCCATTGGCATCGCGCGGCAGGCGGCTACCGTACATATACATCGAGCGCCGCCCCATCGCGATGCCCATCAATACGTTCTCGCTGGTCGCTTCCTCGATGAAACCGGCCGGTGCGATCACCGGCAGCTGGCGCGACTTGGCTTCTTCGGCGCTGATGATGCCCAGCGCGCCGCCGAAATGGTCGACATGGCTATGCGTGAAGATCAAGGCCGAGACTGGTTTGTCGCCGATATGCTGGCGTGCGAACAGCATCGCCGCCGCTGCCGTTTCGCGCGAGGTCAGCGCGTCAACGACGATCCAGCCGGTCTTGCCTTCGATCAGCGTGATGTTGGCGAGGTCGAAGCCGCGCAACTGCCAGATCCGCTCGCTGACCTTGAACAGGCCGATCTGGTTGTTCAGCAAAGCCTGGCGCCATAGGCTCGGGTTGACCGTTGCTGGCGCCGCCCCTTTGACGAAGGCAAAAGCGTCGTAATCCCAGACCACCACACCTTCGGCATCGCGCACCTGCCCTTTTGGCGCTGCGATGAAGCCGCGCCTGGCATCGGCAAACGAGGCCGGATCGCTCAAGTCAGCGGCCTTGGCGACTGCGGCATTGGCAGCCAATACCGTGGGTGTGGCTTGGGCATCGGCCGCTATTTCGTTACGTGAACAGGCGGCCAGCAGGGCAGCCACCAGCAGCGGTAGCAGCAGATCGGCGCTTCGGTTGTGCGATTTTCTTGCGCTCATCTTGTCTCCCATCGGGCTCGCTGCGGTTTCGGTGGCGCTGCAGCGGCACCGCACGATACATCGGAATGGATAGCATCCGGTGTTTCATTGCATCGCCAGCACAGGAACAATGTCGCTGCCATCCCTAGCCAGGGCGGCGATGGCAAGGCAAATGGCTCGGCTTTGCGATGTAATGCCGGTTGCATGAATGAAACTTTCCCCTCGCAAGCCCCCGACGCCAACCGCTTGACCCAACTGATGCAGACCAGCGTCTTGCGCTCGCCGGTCACGCTGACCTTGCTGGTCGCCAATCTGCTGGTCTTTGCGCTGACGCTGGCTTACGGCGCCGGCCTTTGGCACAACAACAATGGCGTGCAACTGGCCTGGGGCGCCAACTTCGGTCCGGCCACGCAAGACGGCCAATGGTGGCGGCTGGCGACGGCCATGTTCCTGCATTTCGGCATCCTCCACCTGGCGCTGAATATGTGGGCGCTATGGGATGTCGGCCGGCTGATGGAGAACCTGCTCGGGCCGGCCCGCTTCGCCTGCCTTTACCTGGGCAGCGGCATCTTCGGCAACCTGCTGTCACTGGTGGTTCAGGGCAATCAGGCGGTGTCGGGCGGCGCTTCCGGGGCGATTTTCAGCCTTTATGGCGCGCTGCTGGTTTTCCTGTGGCGCGAGCGCAAGCAGGTCGACCGCGGCGAGTTCCGCTGGCTGTTCGGCGCCGCCCTGATGTTCACCTTGTTCACGCTCGGGATGGGACTGGTCATCACCGGCATCGACAACGCCGCCCATCTTGGCGGCCTGGCTGCTGGTGCCTTGCTCGCCGTCGCGCTGGCGCGCCCCTGGACAGTCTTCAGCCCGCGCCCGCGCCATGCCCGAATGCTTGCGGCGCTGATGCTGACCGCTGTCACAGCATTCCTGACGACCCATATTCCGGCACCGAGTTACCGGATGGGCGAGGAGTTGAAGGCGCGCGCAGCGATCAACCAGTTCCTGGCAGAAGACCGGCGTATCAGCCAACGCTGGGGATCGATCCTGAGCAAGGGCCAAGCCGAAGGGACTTCGTTCGAACAACTGGCCGGGCGGATTGAAGAAGGCGTGACTTCGGACTACCGCGAAAGCTTCGAGCAGTTGTCGACCCTCAAGCTCGATGCCGGCGCGCCATCGGCCAAGATGCTGGAGCAATTGCGTCGCTATGCTGAGCTGCGCGAGCAGGCCTCGCAGCAGTTGTCCGAAGGCCTGCGCAAGAAAGATCCTTCGCAGATTCGCCAGGCGCTGGCGAATGCGCAGCAAGCGCCCGAAGCTGCGAAGCAAGCAGTTCAAGCCGGACAGCCGGCGTCGCAGGGAGGGAAATAGGCATGGCGCTTCAGGATTATTGTTAGTACATTTAAACGCGCGCCGCATCATCAGCATGAGGAAAGCCAATGAACGCGAAATTGCCAAATACGGCTAAAGCCTGGATTGATCCTGAAGATGCGCCGGAACTGACCGAGGATTTCGGCGATCGGGCGATCTGGTCAATCGGTGGGGCGCAGGTAACACAAGGCGTGGGGCGGACTGCGATGCACGTTGCGCGCGGCCGTCCACATGCGGTGGCGCCCAAAGTGGCGACCACCATCCGATTCGATGCTGACCTGCTGGCTGTACTCAAGGCCAGCGGTCGGGGCTGGCAGACTCGTGTGAATGCCTTGCTGCGTGAGGCAGTTGATCAGGGCCGTGTGAAGCCCTGAATACAGGCAGGGCGCTGGTCCTTGCCGGCTACTCCGCCTTCACCGCTGCCGCCGAGATCACCTTGGCCCATTTGGCCACTTCGTCGTCGAGGAAATGCGCAGCCTGCTCGGGTGAGCCGCCGACGGGCTCGATACCCAGGGCCTCGAACTTGGCCTTCAGGTCGGCCGACGCGACCGCCTTGCCGGTCTCGGCGGCCATTCGAGTGACCATATCGCGCGGCATGCCAGCCGGCGCCAGGAACATGACCCAAGTGGCAGCCTCCAGCGCGGGCCCGCCTGCTTCGGCGATGGTCGGTACTTCCGGGGCGCCTTGCAGGCGCGCGGCAGAGAACATGCCCATCGCCCGGATCTTGCCCCCACGCACCAGCGGCATCAGCGCGCTCGGGGTATCGACGAGGATCTGGATGTTGCCGCCGATCAGGTCCTGCAAGGCCGGTGCGGTGCCCTTGTAAGGCACATGCACCATGCTGACGCCGGTCGTCTGTTTGAACAGTTCGGTGGTCAGATGGGCTGCCGCGCCGATGCCCGAAGATCCGAAGGAAAGCTTGTCCGGATTGGCCTTGGCGTAGGAGATCAGTTCCTTGATGTCCTTGGCCGGCAGCGCGTTGGTGACGGTCATGACCAGCGGAGCGATGCCCACCAGCGATACCGGGGCGAAGCTCTTCACCGGGTCATAGGGAATGCGCCCGGTGTACAGCGTGGCGTTGGCGGCATGGGCGGCGATGACGGTGAGGAAGGTATAACCATCGGGCGCCGACTTGGCCACGAGGTCAGCGCCGAGCAGCGAATTCGCGCCCGGCTTGTTTTCGACCACGATCACCCAACCAGTCTGCTCCTGCACTTTCTGCAAGACCATGCGCGTGGCGCTGTCGGTGATGCCGCCGGGCGGATAGGGGATGACCCATTTGATCGGCTTGACCGGCCATTTCGGCGCCGGGCCGCTGTTCTGGGCCGCCGCGCTGGCGCAAAAAACTGCAAGCGCCCATGCGCTGAGTCTGCCGAGTCTGCCAAGTTGCTGCAATCTCATGGTCTGGTCCTATGCTGGTCAAAGGAGACGCCCGCATAGTACCCGCAAGCCTCCCAGGACAACGCATTGATTTGCGCCGTTCTGGCCGGCGGGAAATTAGTCAGTCATGCGCTTCTGGAACACCAGGCCGGCATGTTCGCGCAGGGCGTGGAACTTGATCTTCGGCCAGTTGGCTTCGATCGCACGCAGTTCCGGCGCATATTCGACCAGCACGGTCGGCGCATCGACAGCGTCGTAAGCCATCCGGTGATCATTGGCATCGATGAAGCGGCGCAGCTCGGCCGCGTCGTCGCAGGTGACCCAGCGCGCGACCTGGAAGCGGCTCGGCATGATGCGGGCCTTGACGCCATATTCATGCTCGAGCCGGTGCGCGACGACTTCGAACTGCAGCTGCCCGACGGCGCCGAGCAGCAGCACGCTGCCGGCGATCGGGCGGAAGACCTGGATCGCTCCTTCTTCGCCGAGCTGGGTCAGACCGGCTTTGAGCTGCTTGGTGCGCAGCGGATCGGCGACTTCGACGGCGCGGAACATTTCGGGCGCGAAGAAAGGCAGGCCGGTGAACTGCAAGGCCTCGCCTTCGGTGATCGTGTCGCCAAGCTGCAGCACGCCATGGTTCGGGATGCCGATGATGTCGCCGGCAAAAGCCTCGTCGAGCAGTTCGCGCCGCTGGCTCAGAAAGCTGACCACCGTATTCGGCCGCAACTCCTTGCCCGAGCGCACCACCTTCAAGCGCATGCCGCGTTCAAAATGTCCGCTGACGACGCGCAGGAAAGCGATCCGGTCGCGATGCGAGGGGTCCATATTGGCCTGGATCTTGAAGACCACACCGGTGAATTTGGGTTCGGTCGGCTTGACCACCCGCTGCATCGCGGCGCGCTCGGCCGGTGCCGGCGCCATCTCGACCAGCGCATCGAGGATTTCCTGCACGCCAAAGTTGTTGACGGCCGAGCCGAAGAACATCGGCGTCTGGCGACCAGCAAGGAACTCTTCCAGATCGAAGGTCGCCGCTGCGTCGCGCACCAGTTCGATCTCGCCCTTGGCCTGGTCATATTCCATGCCGAAACGTTCGGCATAAGCCGGGTTGTCGATGCCGCTGAGGATCTCGTCGTCGCCACCAGCCTTGCCTTCGCCGGGCGTGAAGACGCGCATCTGCTGCTTGCGCAGATCCATCACACCGTGGAAATGTTTGCCCATGCCGACCGGCCAGGTGAAGGGCACGACGGTCATGCCGAGTTCGCGCTCGATCTCGTCCATCAGCGTCAGTGGATCCTGTACTTCGCGGTCCATCTTGTTGACGAAGGTCAGGATCGGCGTGTTGCGTGCGCGGCAGACCTGCAGCAGGCGACGCGTCTGCGGCTCGACGCCGTTGGCCGCGTCGATCACCATCAGCGCCGCGTCGACAGCGGTCAGCACGCGGTAGGTGTCTTCGGAGAAATCCTGGTGTCCAGGGGTGTCGAGCAGATTGATCACGCAGTCGCGGTATTCCATCTGCATCACGCTCGAAGCCACCGAGATGCCGCGCTGCTTTTCGATTTCCATCCAGTCCGAGGTCGCGTGGCGCGTGGCTTTGCGCGCCTTGACCGAGCCGGCGATCTGGATCGCGCCCGAGAACAGCAGCAGCTTTTCAGTCAGCGTGGTCTTGCCCGCATCAGGGTGAGAAATGATGGCAAAAGTGCGGCGGCGCAGGACTTCGCCTTCGATTTGGGAAGGGACGCGCTTGGGCAGATCGGTGGACGGGGCGGACATGGCGGCTTTGGGCGCGAACAGGCCGGGGCCACGCGCAGTGCAGGGACAACCGGCGATTATCGCAGCCGCGCTGTGCTGTCCGGATGTGATTTCTCGGCCAGGCCTCGGGATAGCAGCGATTTGGCCGTAAGCTGCGGCAGGCCTTGAATGGCTCAATACTTGGTTCGAGTTCTGGAGATGAGAAAAATGCCGCGTTTTGCCCTTGCC
The DNA here is from genome assembly GCA_947446685.1 of Burkholderiales bacterium. Taxonomy (GTDB): domain Bacteria; phylum Pseudomonadota; class Gammaproteobacteria; order Burkholderiales; family Burkholderiaceae_C; genus Paucibacter_A. The sequence continues at coordinate 8,600 of CANFIC010000030.1, read as the reverse complement.
CTGTTCTGCGCCTTGTTGGCGCTGCTTGTCGCCCAGCCCGCCTGGGCGCAGCAATATCCTGACCGGACCATCCGCCTGATTTGTCCCTATGCGCCCGGCGGCGGCACCGATCTGGTGGCGCGGCTGCTGGGGCAGCAGCTGTCGGCCCGGCTCGGCCAGACGGTGGTGATCGAAAACCGGCCTGGCGCCGGCGGCGTGGTCGGAACGCAATCGGTGGTGACGGCGAAACCGGATGGCTACACGATCCTGTTTGCGTCGACCTCGCCGATGGTCGTGATGCCCCACATGATGAAACAGATCAGCTTTGATCCGCTGAAGGATCTGGCGCCGATCACCTTGATTGCCCAGGTCCCGGCCCTGATGGTGGTCAACCCTTCGCTGCCTGTGAACAATGTCAAGGAGTTTCTCGATCTGGCCAAGGCGCGCCCGAAACAGCTGACATTTTCATCCTCGGGACTTGGCGGTACGGCGCAACTGGCCGGGGAAATGATGCGGCTGATGGGCGGCGCCGACATGCTGCATATCCCTTACAAGGGCACCGGCCCGGCCAATATCGCGGTGCTGGCCGGAGAGGTCTCGATGACTTTTACCGACATCACCGCAGGCCTGCAATTCGTCAAGGAAGGCAAGATGAAGGCGCTGGCGGTGACGACGCTACGCCGCTCGTCAGTGGTGCCGGATCTGCCCGCCATCAGCGAGACGCTGCCGGGCTTCAACGCCTATGTCTGGTACGGCCTGCTGGCGCCTGCCAAAACCCCGCCGGCGATCGTCAACAAGCTCAACGCCACCTTGATCCAGATCTTGAACGACCCGGCCTTCAAACAAAGGATGGCGGAGATGGGCGCCGACACCATCGGCAACTCGCCAGCGGAGTTTTCAAGCTTCATGACGACCGAAAGCGCCCGGTGGAAGAAGATCGTCCAGGACACCCATATGACCGCCGACTGAGGACCGCCGACTGAGCGGCAGGATTGATCAGCGACGCAGCGCTGCGCTTTGCAGCACGGCCGGGTTGACCACATGGCTGGGCTGGCCGGCAAGATAGGCCTTGATCTGGTCAAAGACATCGCCAAACTGGATTTCATACTGGTCAAAGGTCGAGTAGCCGATATGCGGCGTGCAGACCACTTGCGGCAGATTGAGCAAGGCATTGCTGGTATCGCGCAGCGGCTCGGTTTCAAACACATCGACAGCGGCATTGCCGGGCCGGCCCGCGGCCAGCGCCTGCTCGAGCGCGCCGCTTTCGATCAAGCCGGCGCGGCTGGTGTTGACGATCAAGGCGCTTGGTTTCATCAAGGCCAGATGTTCGGCCTTGACGATGCTGCGGGTGGCCGGATAAAGCCGCAGATGCAGGCTCAGCACATCGCAGACTGAAAAGAACTGTTCGACGCTGCTGGCGCTGGCATAGCCCTCTGCCTTGGCTTTCAGCCGTGAAGCCTCGCTGCCCCAGACCAGCACTTCGGCGCCAAAGGCCTTGGCATAACCGGCCACCATGGCGCCGATCTGCCCATAACCGTAAATGCCGAAGATCTTGTAGCGCATCGTGCTGCCAACGCCCATCTGCCAGTTGCCCGCTTTGAGCGACTGCATCTGCTGTGGAATCTGGCGCATCGCCGACAGCGCCAAGGCGAAAGTCAGTTCGGCGGCCGGCGCGCAGGGCGTGTCGGTATGTTGATAGGAAGAGACGATGATGCCGAGCCGGCTGCAGCAATCAACATCGATATGCGGATAGACACTGCGCTGGCTGATCAGCTTGAGCTTGGGCAGGCGCTCCAGCAAGGCCGTGCGAATCTGCGTTCTTTCACGAATGAGCACCAGGATTTCGGTGTCTTTCAAGCGTTCGGCCAGGGTATCGACGTCCTGCACATGGTCATGCCAGATCTTGACTTCATGGCCATCGATTTGTTTGAAGCATGCGAGGCTTCTGACGGTCTCGAAGTAATCATCCAGGATCGAAATTTTCAAGCCATTGCTCCCTGTTTTTGGCGTCGTTGCCGCCGGCTGGCAGGCGCCGGATCGTACCAAGAATGAAAATTTCCAGGCTGTCCTCGGCCTTGAATTGGGCGACCAATTGCTTGGCACCAATGCAAGTATCATCGACCTCCACCGCTGCATGGCAATGCTGCCGCTGCAGCCAGTTCGACCCAGATTTCGCCTTGCAGGGCGAGCACAGACCCGATGAAATTCTTTATTGCAGCCAGTCCCCAAAGCCTGTTCACTGCCCCCGCCTTGCGGCTTTGCGGCCGCTGGTTCGCGACGCTGGCGCTTGCGGCGACGGCGACTGCAGCGCTGGCCGAATTTCCCGATCGCCCGCTGCATCTGATCGTGCCTTTCGCTCCCGGTGGCGCGGTGGACGGCATCGCCCGCCTGACTGCAGTCGAGTTCGGCCGGACGCTCGGGCAGACGGTGGTGATCGACAACCGACCAGGCTCGGGCGGAACGATCGGCATCATGGCGGCCAACAATGCAGCGCCCGATGGCTATAGCTTGCTGCTCGGCAATATCGCCTTGGCGGCCGCGCCGGCGCTGTATCCGAAATCGGGTATCCATCCGAAGCAGTTCGAGCCTCTCGGCCTGATCGGCCGGTCGGCCTATGTGCTGGCCGTGAAGAACGATTTCCCCGCCAGGACGGTGGCCGAGTTGGTCGCGCTGGCCAAAGCCAATCCGGGCAAGTACAACTACGCTTCAGCCGGTGCTGGATCGGCGATCCACCTGGCGGCCGAGCTGTTCAAGAACAAGACTGCCATCGATGTCGTGCATGTGCCTTACAAGGGCGCCGGCCCGGCGATGAATGCCTTGCTGGCTGGCGAAGTCGAAATGATGTTCGGCTCGCTGTCAGAGATGAAGGCGCAGATCGCCGGCAAGCGGCTCAGGCCGCTGGCGGTCACTGCCGGCCGACGCGTTCAAGCGCTGCCCGATCTGCCGACCTTTGCCGAAGCTGGTGTGCGCGATTTCGAGGTGGCGGGCTGGTATGGCTTGTATGCGCCGGCCAAGGTCAGCCCGGAAACCCTGCGCAAGCTTCAGGCCGCCGCGCAGACGGCGTTGCAGTCGCCGGCGATGCGCCAGCGCTTGGCCGTCTATGACATGGAACCGGCCAGCGGTCTTGCCAGGGAAGCGGGCGAGATGCTCGAGGCAGAAGTCAAACGCTGGACCGAGGTGGTCCGGCAAGCCACCATCAGCGTGGAATAAGGCCGCGAATGGGAATGCATATCCGGGCTGGCGATGCGCCGGCTTACACCGAAGAATTCGCCGCCTTCATCGCCGGCCTCAAGTTCACCGATCTGCCGGCGGCAGCAGTCCATGCGGCGAGCCGCGGCCTGCTTGACTGGCTTGGCTGCGCCCTCGCTGCCAGCACGCACAAGACGCTCGACAAGACCATCACGGTGCTCGAGTCAATGGGCAGCAGCCCGAAGGCCACGGTGCTTGGCCGGGCTTTGCGGCTTTCGCATGGCGATGCGGCGCTGGTCAACGGCCAGATGGGCCATCTGCTCGATTTCGACGACACCCATATGGGCGGCGTCGTGCTGCATGCGAGCTCGCCGATCCTGGCGGCCCTGCTGTCAGCGGCCGAGCGCCGGGTGACCTCGGGGCATGACTTGATCCTCGCCTATGTTTGCGGCTTTGAAGCCGGCATTCGCGTCGGTCGCTCGGCGCCGGGCCATCATCCGGGCGGCTGGCATCTGACCGGCACCCTGGGGACATTCGCTGCGGCCACCGCAGTCGCCAAGCTGCAGCAACTGGATGCGCCGGCGATCACCCATGCGCTGGGCATTGCCGGCACCCAGGCGGCGGGCATGCAGCAGAACCGCGGCACGATGTGCAAATCGTTTCATGCCGGCCGCGCCGCCTCCAACGGCTTGCTGGCCGCGCTGCTGGCAGAGCAGGGCTTCGACAGCAGCGATGAAATCATCGAAGGCAAGCGCGGTTTTGCGCGCATCTACAGCGATGTCGCAACGCCCGAGCAGATGACGGCTTCGCTCGGCGCCGAATGGCAGATCCTCGGCAACGGCCACAAGCCTTATGCCTGCGGTGTAGTGCTGCACCCGGCGATCGACGCAATGATCGGCCTGCGCCAGCAAGGCCCGCTCGACCCGGACCAGATCGACAGCATCACGCTCTGGGTCAACCCGTTGGTGGTGTCGATCACCGGCACGGTCGCGCCGACCACCGGGCTGCATTCCAAATTCAGCATCTATCACAGCGCTGCCGTGGCCTTGATCGACGGCGAAGCCGGCATTGCCCAGTACAGCGATCAGCGCGTGCAGGACCCGCGGGTGACCTCGGTAAGCCGCAAGATCACCGTCCGCGTCGATGCCGGCCTGCGCCGGGACGAGGCTGTGGCCGAGTTGGTTCGCGACGGCCAGGTGCAGCGCGTGCATGTCGAACATGCCAGCGGCACGGTGCTCAATCCGATGTCGGATGCCGCGCTGACTGCCAAATTTCTCGCCAATGCCCTGCCCATCATTGGCGCTGCCAAGGCAGGCCAGGTGGTCAAACTGGTCTTCGGGCTCACCATGCTCGACGATTTCCGTCAACTGATTGAACTTTGCGCATGAGTCATCCGATAAATAACGAGCCGCCGACCTTGGTCGACGGCAAGATCACGCCGATGCCGGCCCTGGCGGCCTATATCGCTCGTGCGATCAGCATCGATTTGCCTGATGAGGTGATCGAGAAGGCCAAGTTCCATCTGCTCGACACTTTGGCCTCGATGGTTTCGGGGTCGCGCCTGCTGGCCGGTCGACAGGCCATCGCTTTCGTCAAGGCGCAGGGGGCGGCTGCACCGCAGGCCTTGCTGGCCGGCACCAACTTGCGCAGCACCGCGATCAACGCCGCGCTGGCCAATGGCATGTTTGCCCATGCCGACGAGACCGACGATTCGCATGCCGAGTCCTTGACCCATCCGGGCTGCGGCATCGTCCCGGCGATGTTGGCAGCGGCCGAGCTATATGGCGGCAGTGGTACGGCGATGCTGCGCGCGATGACGCTCGGCTATGACGTCTGCTGCCGGCTGACGCTGTCGCTCGACCCCTACCCGTTTCGCGCCGCCGGGCATTCGACCCATACCTTCGGCCCGACCTTCGGCGCGGCTGCGGCCGCAGGCGCATTGGCCGGCGTCGATGCCGTGCAAGCGCGCTACCTGATGTCCTATGCGGCGCAGCAAGCCTCGGGCGTGTCCTGCTGGATGCGCGACAAGGACCATGTCGAGAAGGCTTTTGACTTCGGCGGCATGGCAGCACGCAACGGTGTCAGCGCAGCGATGATGGTGGCGTTGGGCTTCACCGGCGTCGAGGATGTCTTCTCGGGTGAGCGCTGCTTTTACGATGCTTATGGCGTCGACCCCGACCGCGGTGCGCTCGGGCGCGAGCTCGGTTCGCGCTATGAAATCCTCGCCACCAGCATCAAGCGCTGGACCGTCGGCTCACCGATCCAGGCGCCCCTCGACGCGCTCGACAGCTTGTTGCGCCGCCATCGACTCAAAGCCGCCGATGTGCGGGCGATCAATGTCGCCATTCCCCATCATTCGCTGACGATTGTCGACAACCGCGAGATGCCTGAAATCTGCTTGCAGCATCTGCTGGCCACCATGCTGGTCGACGGCCGGATGGGCTTCAACTCGGCCCATGACCGGGCGCGTATGCAGGATCCGGAGGTACTTGCCGTGCGTGCCGGCATCACCCTGCGCGGCGATGATCAGTTGTCGCGTGCGATGCCCAGCCGCCAAGGCATCGTCGAGTTGCTGCTGAACAGCGGCGAAACCTTGCGCGAACATACGCAGGCCGTCCGCGGCACGCCGGCCAATCCGATGACCAGGCAGGAACTGCAGGAAAAGAGCCTCGAACTGCTGGTGCCGGTACTCGGCATGGAACAGTCGAGTCTGCTTTGCGCCGCGGTCTGGCAGCTTGAACAAGCGCCCGACGCAAAGCACTTGGTGAGCCTGCTGCAAGCGCCCGATTGACTGCATTGCCAACAAAAAAATCAAGAGGAATCCCGATGAATGAAATCAATCCAAGACGCCAGTTCCTGAGCGGTGCAGCCGGCCTCGCGGCGGCGTCGCCCTTGGTCGGTTTGGTCCTGCCCGCAACTGCCTCGGCGGCTGAAAATCCGGGCGCTGTTGGCGTCGCTGCCGGCCAGACCCGCCAGTTGGCTGAATATGCGTCCAGGCTGCGCTATGAAGACATTCCGCAGGATGTCATCAACCGCGCCAAGCAGGTCATCACCGACACGGTGGCCACGATCATGTATGGCAGCGAGCTGCCCTGGAGCAAGATGATTGCGCAATATGCGCAAGCCAACGGTCCCGGCGGCAAGAGCAAGATCCTGGGCATGAAGAACACCCTGGTGCATGCGCCGATGGCGGCGCTGACCAGCGGTGCGTTCGCCCATGCGTTCGAACTCGACAACCTGACCAAGCCCAATTCAGGTTCGCATCCGGGTGCGACGGTGTTTGCCTCGCTGCTCGCAGTCGGCCAGGAAACCGGCGCCAGCGGGCGTGACTTGATCACCGCCTTTGTCGCCGGTGTCGAAGTCATGATCCGGATCGGACATGCGACCAAACATAGCCAGGAGCAGCATGGGTTTCATGCGCCGGGAACCACCGGGCCTTTCGGCGCGGCGATCGGCAATGCGCGCTTGCTGGGACTCAGCGCCGACAAGACCCAGCATGCGATCGGCATCGCTGCGTCGACTGCTGGCGGTTTGCTTGAATTTGCCAAGGCCGGCAATGGCGGCATGGTCAAGCGCTTGCACCTGGGCCGCGCGGCTGAATCAGGTGTGCTCGCGGTGCGTCTGGCCGAAGCAGGTTTCACCAGTCCCAGCACCAGCCTGGAGGGCGAGTTCGGTTTCCTGCGTGTCTTCTGCCGCGACTACGACATGAATGCACTGACCCATGGCCTGGGCAGTGAATGGGAGACCAGAACCATCATGCTCAAGCGCTACGCCTGTCATATCACCGCGCATACGCCGGTCGAGGGCACCTTGGCATTGAAAACCGAACACCGTTTCAGCGGCGACGATGTGGCTGAAATCACCGTGCAGACCATCTCGCGTGCCGTGCGCGTGAACAGCATTGCGCAGCCCAAGGACATCCTGCTGGGTCAGTACAGCATCCCGTTCTGCGTCGCGCTGGCGTTGTATCGCAATCCGGTCGATCCGCGCTCGTTCGATGAATCAGCGATTGCCGATGCCCGGATCATGGGCCTGGCAGCCCGCGTCAAGATGGTCGAACTGCCGCCGCCCGAGAACCGCTCCGACATGACCAGCGTGGTGACGATCACCCTGAAGGACGGGCGTCAGCATCAGATCCGCACCACGGCGTTCTCGGGCACGCCCGAAAAACCGCTCTCGCAGGCCGACCTGCGCGACAAGTTCCTGATGCTGACCCGTCAGTTCGGGGAAGCGGGCATGGCAAGGGTATTCGCCCGCCTGCAGGACCTCGAGAACGAAAAAGATCTCAGCTGGATCGGCTAGGCCGCCAGACCATTCAACCAGGCCGCGGCCGGCCGCAATTCGATGCGGCTGAGGTCCTGGCTGATGCGATCAGCCGACTATCTTGCAGAAGATTGAACAAAAGTCGCGACTAATCGGTATTCATCTATCAAAAAGTCGCCATTTATTGCTGGCGGGGATCGAGTGCGTCGCGCAGTCCATCGCCGAGCAGATTGAATGACAGCACCAGCGCAAAGATCGCCAAGCCGGGCCAGATCGCCATCCAGGGGGCGTTGTCGATGAAGTTCTTGGCGGTATTGAGCATGCTGCCCCAGCTTGGCGCCGGTGGCTGCTGGCCCAGGCCGAGGAAGGACAGGCTGGCTTCGGCGATCACCGCCGAGGCGATCGCCAGCGTGGCCTGCACCATCACCGGCGCGGTGATATTGGGCAGCACATGACGCAAGGCGATGCGCAGCGGCGGGTTGCCCACCGCCCGCGCGGCCTCGATGTAATCCTCGACCTTGACGTTGAGCACCTGCGCCCTGGTCAGCCGCACGAAGATCGGTGTCGCCGAGACGCCGATGGCGATCATCGCGTTGGTCAGACTCGGCCCCAGAAAGGCCGCCAGCGCGATCGCCAGAATCAGGAAGGGGCAGGCCAGGAAGGCATCGGTGATGCGCGAGATCAGGCCATCGGTGAAGCCGCCGAGAAAACCTGCCGCCAGCCCGATCGGCACGCCCAGCAGCAGCGAAATCGAGACCGACACCACGCCGGCCGCCAGCGACGCTCTTGTGCCCCAGACCACGCGCGACAGCATGTCGCGACCGATCTCGTCGGTGCCGAACCAATGGGCGGCGCTGGGTGCTTTGCGGATCGCACCCCAGTCGGTGGCGATCGGATCCTGCGACGCAATCCAGGGCGCGAACAAGGCCATGGCGATGAACAGCAGGACGACGATCAGGCCGAGCAATGCGCCGCGGCGGCGCTTCAAGCGGCGCCAGCCAAGCTGCCAGGGTCCAGCCTCATGTGCAACCTGATGCGCGGCCGTTGCGGCCGTTGCCGCGCTCATGTCCTGAGCCTCGGATTGACCAAGAAGTAAGCCATGTCGGCGAGCAGATTCAGCAGGATATAGGCGCTGGCGGTGACCAGCACGACGCCTTGCACGACCGAGT
>CANFIC010000029.1 GCA_947446685.1 Burkholderiales bacterium | reverse complement strand
TGCAGGCCCCACAGCATGAAAACCTTTGGCTTGGGGTCGCTCGCTGCAGCGTCGATCAGGGCGTCGGTCAGCCGTTCCCAACCCAGCTTGGCGTGGCTGGCCGGCGCGCTAGCTTCGACGGTCAAGCAGGTATTGAGCAGCAGCACGCCGCGCTGTGCCCATGCAGCCAGATGTCCGCTTGGAGGAGGCCTCAGGCCCAAGTCGCGCTGCAGCTCCTTGAAGATATTGCGCAAACTCGGCGGCGGCTTGACCCCAGCCGGCACCGAAAAGGCCAGCCCTTCAGCTTGACCCGGCCCGTGATAGGGGTCCTGACCGAGGATCACCACGCGGGTCTGACTCAAGGGCGTCAAGCGCAGCGCCAGCAAGGGATCGGGCGGATAAATGACTACATTCGCGGCCCTGCGCTGGGCCAAATGGTCAAACAAACTGCGGCCGCAATCGCTGGCGCACCAGGTGTCAACGATAGGTTGCCAGCCCATGTCGACCGGTAAAACGCAAGTCGAATCAGGCAAACAAGGCCGCCAGCGCTATGCCTGGATCAGGCTCGCGCATGAAGGCCTCGCCGACCAGGAAAGCATTGACACCGGCAGCGCGCATCTTCTGCACATCGGCGGCAACCCGGATGCCCGATTCGGTGACCAGCAGCCTGTCAGCAGGCAGCTGTTTCAGCAAGGCCAGCGTCGTATCCAGCGAGACTTCAAAGGTGCGCAAATTGCGGTTGTTGATGCCGATCAGAGGCGTTTTCAAGCGCAGCGAACGGTCGAGTTCAGCCGCATCATGGACCTCGACCAGCACGTCGAGCTTGAGGCTTCGCGCCACCGCTTCCAGATCAGCCATCTGCTGGTCACCCAGGCAGGATGCGATCAGCAGGATGCAATCCGCCCCCATGGCGCCGGCTTCGAAGACCTGGTACTCGTCGACCATGAAGTCCTTGCGCAGTACCGGCAGCGGACAGGCCGCGCGGGCCTGCTGCAGATAGGCCACCTTGCCCTGGAAAAACTGTTCATCGGTCAGCACGCTCAGGCAGGCCGCACCATGCTTCCAGTAAGTTTCGGCAATCGCGGCCGGCCGGAAATCTTCGCGCAGCACGCCCTTGCTCGGGCTGGCCTTCTTGACCTCGGCGATCACCGCGCTGTGGCCGGCCGCGATCTTCACCCGCAAACCTGCCGTGAAGCCGCGCTGGTCCTGCCTGGACTCGGCTTCCTCCCGCTGACTGCTCATTGAGCGGCGTCGGCGCGCGATCGCCAGTTCTTCATGTTTGACCGCAACGATGCGTTTCAGGATGTCGGACATTGCTGCTTCTTTTTTCAGATCTTGGCCAGCGCCTGGCTGAAAGCCAGGAATTGATCGAGTTTGGCGCGTGCGGCGCCGCTGGCAATGGTTTCGCGGGCCTTGTCAATGCCGGCAGCGATCGAATCGACCAGATTGGCCGCATAGAGCGTGGCGCCCGCATTGAGGATGACGATGTCGCGCGCCGGGCCGGCCATATCGTCGAGTGCGCCGAGCAGCATCGCGCGCGACTCCGCCGGGCTGTCGACCTTCAGGCTGCGGTTCGACACCATCGCCATGCCGAAGTCTTCCGGGTGAATCTCGTATTCGCTGACCACGCCGTCCTTCAACTCGCCAACCAGCGTCGCAGCTCCGAGCGAGATTTCATCCATGCCATCGCGGCCGTAGACCACCACCGCATGTTCGGCACCCAGCCGCTGCATCACCCGCACCTGGATGCCCACCAGATCGGGGTGGAACACGCCCATCAGGATGTTTGGTGCCCCGGCCGGGTTGGTCAGCGGCCCGAGGATATTGAAGATCGTGCGGATGCCAAGTTCCTTGCGCACCGGGCCGATGTTCTTCATCGCCGGGTGGTGGTTCGGTGCAAACATGAAGCCGATGCCGGTGGCTTCAACGCAACGCGCCACCTGCTCCGGTGTCAACGAGATCGAAGCGCCCAGCGCTTCCAGCACATCGGCGCTGCCGGTCTTGCTGGAGACGCTGCGGTTGCCATGCTTGGCCACCTTTGCACCTGCAGCGGCGGCCACGAACATCGAGCAGGTCGAAATATTGAAGGTATGCGCACCATCACCACCGGTGCCGACCACGTCGACCAGATGCGGCGAATAAGGCACTGTGACCTTGGTCGCCAACTCGCGCATCACTTGCGCGGCTGCCGTGATCTCGCCGATCGTTTCCTTCTTGACGCGCAAGCCAACCAGCAACGCTGCGGCCATCACCGGCGACATCTGGCCGGCCATGATGCGATGCATTACGGCCAGCATTTCGTCGTGAAAGATCTCTCGGTGTTCGATAACGCGGGTCAGCGCTTCATGATCGGTAATCGGCATGGCTAGTCCTGAATCGAAAAATACTCTCGCATAGCGGCGATGGCGCGATCGATACCATTGGCATCGACATCAAGATGGGTCACAAAACGCAGGCGGTAGAGTCCGGTGACAAGCACGCCGCGTGACTTCAAATGCGCCAGCAAGCCTCTTGCTCGGTCACCGACGAGATCGGCATCGATGTCGACAAAGACGATATTCGTCTGCGGCATCTCGACCGTCAAACCCTCCAGACCCTGCAGGCCTTGCGCCAACTGCATGGCCAAGGCATGGTCATCGGCAAGCCGCTCGACTTGATGTTCGAGCGCGTAATGCGCGGCGGCTGCCAGGATGCCGGCCTGGCGCATGCCGCCGCCAGCCATCTTGCGCCAGCGATGCGCGCGCTGGATGAAGTCGCGGCTGCCGCAAAGCACCGAGCCGACCGGTGCACCCAGCCCCTTGGAAAAGCAGACCGAGACGCTGTCGAAATGCCCGGCGATCCGGCGCGCTGCCTGCATCGCATCGCCACCCGAATGTTCGGCCTGCGCCACCGCAGCATTGAACAGCCTTGCGCCGTCGAGGTGCCGCGCCAGCCCATGCTTGCGGGCCAACTCCGAAGCTGCCGAGAGATAGGCCAGAGGCAGGACCTTGCCGCCGGTTGTGTTCTCCAGCGCCAGCAAGCGGGTGCGGGCGAAATGCGCGTCATCGGGCTTGATATTGGCTTCGATGTCGGCCAATAGCAACGAGCCATCGGCTTGATGGTTCAGCGGTTGCGGCTGGATCGACCCCAGCACGGCCGCTCCGCCGCCCTCCCACCGATAGGTATGGGCGAACTGGCCGACCAGATATTCGTCACCACGCTGGCAATGACTGAGCAGCGCACAAAGATTGCTCTGCGTACCGGTCGGCATGAACAGCCCGGCCTCGAAACCCAGCGCTGCGGCCAAGGCTTCCTGCAGGCCATTGACGCTGGGGTCATCGCCATACACATCGTCGCCCAGCGGAGCAGCCAGCATCGCCGCGCGCATCGCCGGCGTCGGTTGAGTGACGGTGTCACTGCGAAGGTCGACCAGATTCATCTTCAGTTTGCCAGGTTGAGGAAGTTTTTCAGCATCGCATGACCATGCTCGCTGAGGATGGATTCGGGGTGGAATTGCACGCCCTCGAGCGGCGTGGCGGTACCGGCCAGTTCGCGGTGTCGCACCCCCATGATTTCGCCGTCCTCGCTGCGCGCGCTAACCTCGAGTGCCTCAGGACATGAGGCCTGCTCGATCGCCAGCGAGTGATAGCGGATGACGCTGAAACTGCCTGGCAAGTCTTTGAAAACGCCTTTTTGGTCGGTCGTGATAACGCTGGCCTTGCCATGCATCTGCGTCCTGGCGCGCACGATGCGGCCGCCAAGCGCTGCGCCGATGCTCTGGTGCCCCAGGCAGACGCCCAGAATCGGCAGGCGGCCGATGAAATGCTGGATGGCCGGCACACAGATGCCGGCTTCGGCTGGCGAGCAAGGCCCTGGAGAAAGTACCAATTGGTCGGGCTGCAGCGCAGCGATTTCGGCCAGCGTGATTTCGTCATTGCGCACCACCTTTACCTGGGCGCCCAGTTCGCCAAAATATTGCACCAGGTTGAAGGTAAAGCTGTCGTAGTTGTCAATCATCAAGAGCATGTCTTGTGTTCTCTCGCCAGGCTGTTGATTTTTTAGGGATGCTCTACATAACCCCTCGCGGCTTGTGCTAGCCCGGCCTCGGGCGGTCTGCGGCGTTGCATTTATTGCCGATAGCACGCGCTATCGGCCGCAAAATGCGCCTTGCATCCCATCCCGATCCGCGCTGCACACTCTCTCGTAGAGTTAAGCAGAGCATCCCTAGCCGCCAATTATGGCCCGAACGAAGTTTTCAGACTGACCGGCAAGGCGAGTGCGGATTTGCACAGCGAAGGCCTGGGCATGTCATTGCGCCCTTCATTCAAGTGCTTGCGAGGCCTGTTGATGACCGTTAGATTCCTTCACCCGATTCAAAAAACAGGATGATGAACTCGAAGCTCCAGCCAGGCGCAAAGGCAAACCCCAGCAAGACTGCGTTGCTGCAGGCCCGCGCCAACTCAGGCCTGGCCGGTGCTTGATCGGGTTTCAGGGCCATGCCGATCACCGGCGTCGAACCAGCAACTCAACGCCATCTGGCCAGACCTGGCCGCAACGATCCCGGGAGCCTTGTTCCGACTCATCACCGCGTGCAATGGTCGCTGGCGGGTGCTGTACTTCAGCCCCGGCGTCGAGAATTTGCTCGGGCTCACCCTGGACCAGGCCTGCCACGACCGGCGGCGCTTGCGGCAATGCGTCGTCAGCCAGGACCAGCAAGAGCTCAGCGACTCGGTCGAGGCCGCGGTTGCGCAGTGCAGCGAATGGGAGCATGAATACCGGATCTGCACGCCTGCCGGCGTCACCAAATGGCTGCATGGCAAGGCCACGCCGAAACTGCAAGCCGACGGTCGCCTGATCTGGTCCGGCATGCTGACCGATGTTTCTGCGCGCAAACGCGCCGAAGCAGATCTGCAAGCCAGCGAGGAGGGCTTGCGCAGCTTGATCGAGAACGTCCAGCAAGGCGTGATCTACCACGACCCGCAGGGCCGCATCGCCTCAGCCAATCCGGCCGCCTTGGCGATCCTCGGGCTCAGGCTCGACCAATTGCTCGACCTGAGTTCATCCGACCCGCGCTGGCAAGCGCTGCGGGAAGACGGCAGCCTGCTGCCGGCCGAACAGCAACCGGCAATGCAGGCCATCAAGACCGGCCAGGCAGTGCGCAATGTGATCATGGGTCTGATCCTGCTCGATCGTGAGACTGTCTGGCTACAGGTGAACGCGATTCCCTCGTTCAAGAATGGTCAACTGACTGGCGTCTATGCCAGCTTCGAAGACATCACCGAACGCGTCCGGTTGGCGTCAGAGTTGCGCCTGCAAGCCAGTACCGATTTCCTCACCGGAGCGGCGAACCGGCGCGGTTTCATGCACAGCTTGAGCCGGGAATTCGAGCGCATCCAGCGCCATCCCGGCCTGCAAAGCTGCGTCCTCATGCTGGACCTTGACCATTTCAAAAAGGTCAACGACGGCTTCGGTCATGCGGCAGGCGACGCGGTGCTCAAGCAGGTCACCTATTTGATGAAGCTCGAAACGCGCAGACTCGACGCGATCGGCCGGATCGGCGGCGAAGAATTTGCGCTGCTGCTGCCCGACACCGCCCGCGATGAAGCGCTGTTGCTGGCAAACCGCTTGCGTGAGCGGATCGAGCGCAGTCCGCTGCAGTTCCAGCAGCAAAGCATCCCGACCACCGTCAGTATTGGCTGCAGCCTGATCGAACTGTTTGACAGCAACGCCGATGCGGTGATGGTCCGTGCCGACAAGGCGCTCTATCAAGCCAAGCGGCAAGGCCGCAACCAGGCCATGCTCGGCTGAACCCGGGTCAGAAGCCTTCTTCGACCAGTTCGGCGGCGCGGATCAAGGCGCGAGCCTTGGCTTCGGTTTCCTGCCATTCGAGCTCGGGCACCGAGTCCGCCACAATGCCTGCAGCCGCCTGCACATAGAGGGTCTGGTTCTGGATGATGCCCGTGCGGATCGAGATCGCCAGATCCATATCACCGGCGAAACTCAGGTAACCGCAAGCGCCGCCATAGATCCCGCGCTTGACGGGCTCGAGTTCATCGATCAACTCCATCGCCCTGATCTTCGGTGCACCGGTCAAGGTTCCGGCTGGGAACGTGGCCCGGAATACATCCAGATTGCTCAAGCCGTCCTGCAGCAAGCCTTCGACATTACTGACGATATGCATCACATGCGAATAGCGCTCGACGACAAAGGCATCGGTGACCTTGACTGAACCGGTTCTGGCGATGCGCCCGATGTCATTGCGCGCCAGGTCGATCAGCATCAGATGTTCGGCGCGCTCTTTCGGGTCGGCTTTGAGTTCTGCCTCGAGCGCCAGATCACGCTCAGGCGTTACGCCACGCGGCCTGGTACCCGCCAGGGGCCGGATCGTGACCTTGTCGCCTTGCTGGCTGTGCTCTTGCCGAACCAGGATCTCGGGCGAAGCCCCGACGATCTGGAAGTCGCCCATGTCATAAAAATACATATACGGGCTTGGGTTCAGCGAACGCAGCGCGCGGTACAAGCTCAACGGCGATTCGGTATAGCGCTTGCGCAGGCGCTGCCCGACCTGCACCTGCATCATGTCGCCGCAGGCAATGTATTCCTTAGCCTGCAGCACTGCGGCCAAATAGTCGGCCTTGGCAAAGTCGCGCTCGACCGGCTGCGAAGGCCCGCGCAAGACTTTCGGTGCAGCGACGCAATGCCCGAGCTTGTCGCCCAATTCGCTCAGCCGCTGCCTGGCGCGCAGATAGGCGTCGGCCTCACCGGGGTCGGCGTAAACAATCAGGTAGAGGCGCCCCGAAAGGTTGTCGATGACCGCCAGTTCTTCGCATTGCAGCAGCATCACGTCGGGCGTATCGAGCCCGCCTTCCTTGTGATGGCGCGCCAGCTTGGGTTCGATATAGCGCACGGCGTCATAGCCGAAGTAGCCCGCAAGTCCGCCGCAAAAGCGCGGCAACCCGGCGCTCAGCGCGACCTTGAAGCGCTGCTGGTAAGCCTCGATGAATTCGAGCGGATTGCCGGTATTGGTTTCGGTCAGGATGCCATCGCTGATGACCTCGGTCTGCCAACCGCGGCATTTCAATACCGTACGTGCCGGCAGGCCGATGAAGGAAAAGCGCCCGAAGCGCTCGCCTCCGACCACCGACTCGAGCAGGAAGCTGTACTTGCCTCCAGCATCGGCGGCGCACAATTTCAAATACAGCGACAGCGGTGTTTCGAGATCGGCGAAGGCCTCGCTGATCAACGGAATGCGGTTGTAGCCCTGGCTGGCCAGGCGATTGAATTCAATTTCATCCATCGCGTGAATTATCCGTGGAGTTCAAGATCGATCTGGTCGATCCGATCGACATATTGCAAAGCTGGCGAGGCCGAAATCGGCTCGCCATGGTTGTAGCCATAACTGACCAACAAGGCCGGACAGCCGGCTGCAGCAGCGGCGCGCGCATCATTGCTTGAATCGCCAATCATCCAGGTCTGCGCCGGCGCCGTGCCCAGCGCTTCGCAGGTCTTCAGCAGCGGCAGGGGATCGGGCTTCTTGCGTTCAAAGGCATCGCCGCCAAAGACCAGGTCGAAATAACCCGCCAAGCCCATCCGATGCAGCAGATCCTGCGCGAAGGCGCCCGGCTTGTTGGTCAGACAGGCCATCGGCAGGCCCAGCGCGCGCAAACGCTCGAGACCCTCGATCACGCCGGGGAACAAGGCTGAATGCTGTCCGTTGACCGCACGGTAATGCAGCTGATACAAGCTCCAGGCGCGGTCGTACAAGGCCGCATCGGCGCCAACCTCAGCCAGACAGCAATGGATCAGGTGCTCGCTGCCCTGACCGATCGTGACAGCGACAAAGTCCCGGCTCACGGCCGGCAGTTGCAGATCTGCAAAAACCAGATTCAAGGCGACGACGAAGTCTCCAAGGGTATCGACCAAGGTGCCGTCTAGGTCACAGATAAAGGCAGCAGGGGCTTGTCTGTTCATGGGTTGAATCGATAAAGGGATTTCGGGAGCATACTTGGCCCTCCCAAATCATCGCTGCGATATGCCCGGCACGCCAATGACAGCGCCGATTCTATGTTTCGGCGGCGCCAATATAGACCGCAAGATGTGCTTGACCGGCACGTTGCGGATGGGCTGTTCGAACCCGGCCAGCCAGACTGAAACTCCCGGCGGCGTGGCGCGCAATGTGGCCGAAACTCTGACAAGGCTGGGGCTGCCGGCAGAGCTGATTACTGCCGTCGGCGATGACTCCGCAGGGCGCTCGCTACTCAGCGCGGCGACCGCGGTCGGACTGATCACCACAGGTTCGCTGGTCGCACAGGACGCGGCCACGGGCAGCTACACCGCCCTGCTCGACCCGCAAGGGCAATTGCTGCTGGCATTGGCTGCGATGCCACTGGTTGAGCGGCTGACGCCTGAGTTCCTTGCTGCCAGCAAAGGCCGGCGTGAAAGGGCGCAGCTCATACTTGTTGACTTGAATCTCCCCACGGAAAGTCTGGCGATGCTTTTCAGCGAGGCGCGCGAGCAAGGCAAGACCTTGCTCGCCCTGGCCGTCTCGGAAGCCAAGATGGAGCGCCTGCCCGCCGACCTGCGCGGACTGCAATGCCTGCTGCTCAACGATGGCGAATTGCAGGCCATGTTCGGCAACAAACTCGTTCAGTCCGAAGCTTTGGCCGAATTGCACCGCCGCGGTGTGCCCCAGGTCTTGCTGACAATGGGCGCTGCCGGGGTGATTTGCAGCCAGCAAGGCAGCTCGGTCCAACTCTTCCCGGAACAACAACCAGCGGTGATCGATGTCAGCGGCGCTGGCGATGCCTTTGCCGCTGGCGTCTGTGCCGGACTTTATCGGCAGCCACAAGACCTGTTGCAAGCCTGCCGCATCGGCTTGCGCCTGGCAGCCAGGACCTTGCAAACCATGGCCAGCGTCCATCCAGACCTCAACCCCGATTGGCTAGCAACATGAACGAATATCTGGCTTTATCGCCCGAAGTGGCCGCTGCCCTGGCGAATAAGCTGCCGATCGTCGCGCTGGAATCAACCATCATTTCGCATGGCATGCCCTACCCGCAAAACGTGCAGACTGCGCGCGAAGTCGAAGCGATCATCCGTGCGGCAGGCGCTGTGCCGGCAACGATCGCCTTGCTCGGCGGAAAGATCCGCATCGGCCTGAACAATTCCGAACTGGAATTGCTGGGACAGACGCCGGATGCAATGAAGGTTAGCCGACGCGACTTGGCCTATGCGCTGGCGACCGGAAGAATCGGTGCCACCACCGTCTCTGCCACGATGATCTGTGCGGCTTTGGCCGGCATTCGCGTCTTTGTCACCGGCGGCATCGGCGGTGTGCACCGAGGTGCCAGCAGCAGCTTCGACATTTCGGCCGACCTGCAGGAGCTCGCAAAAACTTCGGTGGCGGTCGTTTGCGCCGGCGTCAAATCGATCCTCGACATCGGGTTGACCTTGCAATATCTGGAAACCCATGGCGTGCCGGTCGTCGCCATTGATCAGGACAACCTGGCTGCTTTTTACACGCCTGATAGTGGCTTCAAGGCCGATTTCCGCATCGATTCAGCGCCTGAACAGGCACGTTTCCTCAAGGCCAAATGGGCGCTCGGCCTGGCTGGCGGCGTCGTCTTCAGCAAACCGGTGCCGGCAGGCAAGGCCATGGACAAAGGCGAAATCGATCGAATTACCGCTGCAGCCTTGGCCGAGGCAGCGAGCGAAGGCATCAGCGGCAAGGCCATCACGCCTTACCTGCTCGACCGCATCAAGGCCTTGACCGCAGACCGCAGCCTGAGCACCAATATCGCGCTGGTGAAGAACAACGCAATGGCCGGCGCAAGGCTGGCCATTGCCTTGAAGGAAACCTAGCTTTTCCCGGGCTTCATACAATCAGGCGCTCGAACAGGTAAGCTTCGAAACCGCCGAAAGCGAAAAAATGCAATCCCTCCGATGAAAGTTGAACGAATGCGCTCCAGCAAAATTGCTTTGACTCTGCTCCTGATCATCCTGGCCGCAGGTGGCGGATGGTGGTGGTGGAAAGGCAAGGCTGCGGCTCCGGCGGCCACGCCCGCAGCGGCGGCCGGCATGCAAAGCGTTGGCGTGACCGATGCCTTGATGATGGATGTGCCGATCAACCTCGAAGCCAGCGGCACCGTCTCGGCATTGAAAATGGTCGACCTGCGCGCGCAAACCGTCAGCACAGTCGCCGAGGTCTTGATCAAGGACGGGCAGGCGCTGCGCAAAGGTGAGTTGCTGTTCCGCTTTGACGACCGTGCTGACCGCGCCAATGTGGACAAGGCCAGAGCTCAAACTGCGCGCGACCGCGCCACAATGGCCGATCTGGAGCGCCAGTACAAGCGGGCGCAGGATCTGCGGGCACAGAACTTCATTGCCCAAAGCGCAGTCGACACTGCGTTGGCCAACCTTGAAGCCCAGCGCGCGCTGCTGCTGGCCGACGAAGCCGCCCTGCAGTCCGCCACAGTCGCATTGAGCTACAACGAAGTTCGAGCGCCCATGGCCGGCCGCGCCGGCATCGTCAATGTCTTCCCCGGCAGCCTGGTGCAGGCCAATGCAACCGCGCTGCCGCTGGTCAGCATTGCGCAGTTGAACCCGATCGCGGTCAGCTTTACCCTGCCCGAGGCCCAATTGGGTCCGCTGCTGCTGGCCACAGGAAAGGGCAAGAACGGCGCCAAGCCGGCACCGCTGCAAGCCCAGGTGCTGATGCCGGATGCCCGCACCGGGCGCGGCGTCGAGGGTGCGGCGAAGACGATGGGCCAGGTAACTTTCATCGACAACCTGGTCGACACCAGCACCGGCACGATCAAGGTTCGGGCCCAATTTGAAAACGGCCGCGAAACCCTCTGGCCAGGCCAATATGTGCGGATTCGCATGACCCTGGGAATGTTCAAGTCGGCCGTGGTGATTCCACAGGCCGCCATCATCCTGCGCGGTACCGAGCGCTCGGTCTATGTGATCGACGCCGACAAGAAGGCACAAATCAAGTTGATCCAGTTGCGCTACGCCTTCGGCGATCAGGCGGTCGTGGAGGGCATTGCTGCTGGCACCAGCGTGGTGCTCGACGGCAAGCAGAATCTGCGCCCTGGCGCGATGGTGCGTACACAACCGGCGGCAATCAATCCGGCTGCGGCTGCGGCAGCCAAGCGGGCGGCTTCAGCAGCGGCTTCGGGAAGCGCCAAATGAAAATCACCGAGCTGTTCATCCGCCGGCCGGTGATGACGGTGCTGCTGAATGTCGCACTGGTGATCGCCGGGCTGGCCGCATGGAGCAAGATTCCGGTCGCCGCCCTGCCGTCCTACAACACACCGGTCATCAATGTGTCGGCCAGCCTGCCAGGCGCGGCCCCGGAGACGATGGCCTCTTCAGTCGCGCTGCCGCTGGAGAAACAGTTCTCCACCATCGCCGGCCTGATGTCGATTTCATCGACGAGTACATTGGGCTCAACCTCGTTGACGCTCGAATTTGACCCTTCGCGCAATATCGACGCTGCGGCAGTCGACGTGCAGGCGGCCTTGTTCAGATCCTTGCGCTCGCTGCCGGTCGAGATGACTTCGCCGCCTTCATATCGAAAGGTCAACCCGGCCGATGCGCCGGTGCTGATGATCGCCTTGACCTCGCCCTCGCTCAACCTGTCGGATCTGAACGACTATGCCGAGAACCTGATCACGCCGAGCTTGTCGACGATCGACGGCGTGGCCCAAGTTGCGATCTATGGCCAGAAGCGATTTGCAGTCCGCATCAAGGTCAGCAACGATTTGCTCAGCCAGCGCAATATGACGTTGGAGGAGTTGCAGGTCGCCATTCGCGGCGCCAATGCAAACACCCCGGTCGGCGTGCTCGACGGCTCGCGCCAGACGATGACCATCCAGGCCAACAAGCAGTTGCGCAATGCCCGCGAGTTCGGGTCTGTGGTGGTGGCTAGCAGGAACGGCGCGCCGATTTTTCTGCGTGATGTCGCTGAAGTGCAAGACAGCTTCGAAACCGTCAAGTCTTTCTCGAATTTCAACGGCGAGCGCTCGATCGTGCTGGCGGTGCAACGCCAACCCGATGCCAACACGGTCAAGGTGGTCGACGCGGTGAGGAAAATGCTGCCGCGCTTTGCGGTCCAGTTGCCCGCCTCGGTGCAGATGACCACATTGAACGATCGATCGGTCTCGATTCGCGATTCGCTCCATGACGTCTATTTCACCCTGGCCTTGACCGTGGCGTTGGTGGTGCTGGTGATCTTCCTGTTCCTGCGCCGCGCGGTGGCGACGTTGATCCCGACGCTGTCGCTGCCGATTTCGCTGATCGGCGCACTGACCTTGCTGTTTGCGCTCGGTTACAGCCTCGACAACATCTCGCTGCTGGGCATCACATTGGCCGTCGGTTTGGTGGTGGACGATGCGATCGTGATGCTGGAAAACATCGTCCGCCATATTGATGATGGCATGGCGCCGTTCGAGGCCTCGATTCGAGGCGCGCGTGAAATGGCCTTCACCATCATGTCGATTTCAATTTCATTGATCGCGGTGCTGATCCCGATCTTTTTCATGCCCGGCGTGATCGGCCTGCTGTTCCACGAGTTCGCTGTCGTCGTTTCCTTGGCCATCCTGGTTTCAGCCGGCGTATCGCTGACCCTGGTGCCGATGTTGTGCAGCCGCTTCCTGCGCCCGCATGATGACAAACCCGAAAATGCGATGGGTCAGGCCTTCGAACGTGGGTTCAAAGCCGTCCTCGGCGCTTACACCCGCAGTCTCGATGTCGCGCTACACCACCGCCGCTGGGTTCTCGCTCTGGCCCTTGCCAGCCTGGCCGGCAGCGCCTGGTTCTATGTCGTGATCCCCAAGGGATTTTTCCCCGAGGAGGACATCGGCCAGATCCAGGCCAGTACCGAGGCCTCCGAAGACATCTCCTTCGCCGCGATGACGGTGCTGCAGGAGCGTGTCGCTGCCTTGATCAAGGAAGATCCGGCCGTCTTCAGCGTGGGAGCAGCGGTTGGCGGTGGCGGGGGTGGCGGCAATGTCAATACCGGCCGCTTGTTCATCAACTTGAAACCCCGCGGCGAGCGACCCCCGATGGCGCAGGTGCTCGAAGGCATGCGCAAGAAATTGCGCAGCGTGCCGGGCATCGCGGTCTATCTGCGGCCAGTGCAGAACTTGCAGCTCGGGGGCCGGCAAAGCAAAAGCCGCTACCAGTACACGCTGCAATCGATCAGTGCGGGTGAGCTCAATGTCTGGGCCATCAAGCTGCAGGAAAAGCTGCGCGCCGACCCGCTCTTCCGTGACATCACCAGCGACTCGCAACTGCGCGGACTGCAGGCCAATCTGATCATCGACAACGAACGCGCCAACATCCTGGGCGTACAGATGCAGGACTTGCGCAGCGCGCTCTACGATGCCTTCGGCGAACGCCAGGTGTCGAGCATCTATGCGGAAACCAACACCTACCAGGTGATCATGGAAGCGCGCGATGGCGACCGGCAGAGCGAAGAAGCATTCAGCAAGATCTACCTTCGTGGCAAGGGCGGCGTGCTGGTTCCCTTGACCGCCTTTGCCACTGTGCAACGCGGCCTAGGGCCGACTGCAGTCAACCACCAGGGCCAGTTGCAGGCGATCACCTTGAGCTTCAACCTCGCACCCGATGTGCCGCTCGGCGACGCGACGGCCAAGCTCGACGGCTATGCCAAGGAAATCAAGCTGCCGGATACCATCATCACCAGCTATGGCGGCGATGCTGCAGTGTTCCAGGATTCCCAGGGCGGTCAACTGCTGCTGATCGGGTTGGCCATAGCGGTGATCTATGTGCTGCTGGGCGTGCTCTACGAGAGCTATATCCACCCGCTGACGATTCTGGCTGGCTTGCCATCGGCGGCAGTCGGCGCCTTGATCACGCTGCAACTGTTCGGCATGGACCTGACCTTGATCGCGACCATCGGCATCCTGATGCTGATCGGCATCGTCAAAAAGAACGCGATCATGATGATCGACTTTGCCCTCGATGCGCAGCGCCATGGTGGCATGAGCCCGCCCGACGCGATCCGCGCGGCCTGCATCCTGCGCTTCCGCCCAATCATGATGACAACTCTGGCGGCCTTGATGGGCGCCCTACCGATTGCCTTCGGCCTGGGTGCCGGCGCCGAACTGCGCCAGCCTTTGGGCCTGGCGGTCGCGGGTGGTCTGATCCTGTCGCAGGCGGTGACGCTCTACATTACGCCGGTCATCTATCTGGCACTCGACCGGTTCAGCGGCAAGGGGCCAGATACCCGCCTTGTGGCATTCGATGCCGATTGAGGTAATTCAGCGGCGTTCGAACAAGTTTCGAGGCAGCAAGGCCAGCAGCCCCTTGACTGCGTAAAGTACGAGGATCGTCCCGGTCAGGTCGCCAACCGCCATCACGACGGTGCTTTGCAGAAAGTTCGCGGTCTGCCCTTGCCAGAAGTACCAGAGCTGATGCAGCAGCGCGCTGGTGATTGCAAAGGCGGCCGCGCTCTTGATCAATGCCTGGGCCGAGAGTCGCCCCAATTCGACGTCAAGGCCGAACCTGTCAGCGCAGATCAGTCTTGCCAGCCAAGGTGAAAAGCCCGAGATCAGTGCCGGCATAGCCACGGCGACGAATCCCGGCGCTTGCATGCCGTGATAGGCGATCAGGGCGGTCCCGCAAGCGATGCCAATCGCACCTTGCTCGACAAAGATCAGCACGAACGCGAATCTCAAACCGCTGGGCAGAAAAACGTAGTGGGCGCCGTTGGAGAACTGCGTATTGGAAAACAAGGCATTGTTCAGCGCGAACATCGCCAGATACGACAACGCGGTCAGGCCAACGATTGCCAGGCTTCTTCCTTGCACCAGGGTCTGCATCCGGGATTTCTTCGGTCGAGTAGCGGCCCGCTATTGCAGGCGAAAATCAAAATCCGGCGAACGCTGTAACGAGGCCAAGTGAATCAGCCATCAGTCCCCTGACGGCTGATTGCGTTCGGGTCAGCTGGCGCTGGCCGCCTTGTCCAGACAATCGCCGAGCTTGGCGAAATACTGGTTGGTCTGGGGGGTCGGGACGACATATTTGACACGGTTGTCGATGTCATCAATCTCCAGAGCAAGCAGACCCTTCTGGCGCAAATGCTTGATCCGGCGATGCGCGGTGCTGGCCGAGATATCAGTCAGCATGCCCATTGCTTCAAGGACGGTGATCTTCCGTCCCGCATGCCAGGCCGCAGCGAACAGGTCCAAAAGCCTTTCCTCAACCGGATCTACGTCCGGGAAGCTAGGCAGGTCACGGATAGCAGCTACCAAGTTCAAGAACTTGAGGTAGGTGGTCGAGGTGTGTTCTTGCTTCTTCATGTGACAATTATTTCCTAGTTGCGATGATCCGTAAAGCAATTAATGACAAATTTTTTAAAAAACTTAACAATTTGTAATTTTTAAAGCCTCTACCGATCACCGATCACCATTAACGGCTCGAATCGGGCCCGCGGCCTGGCTCAAAGGCCTCCAGAAAAACAGCTAAAACTGACTAATTCGCCAATCTCCCAAGAGCCGAAGCTTTAAAACATTGGTGATTTTCTACAAATGTGTGACAAATGTCAACGAAGATGTTTACTAATTTTTTATTGATTAACAAGTAAACATCAACCCGGCGTTTTTCGGAACAAGGTCCGCATGAATTGCTCAGGGCGCAGATGCAACAATCAACTCGCCACTACGGCCCGGCATGCTACCCCAACATAGCGGCAAGGCCGGCAGCAGGGTTGATTCAGCCGCGCCGATCTGTTCGAACTGCGCCGCCATTGCGACCAGTTGATGACCCTGCGCCGCCCAGCCTGCCAGCAAAGCTTCAAAGGCCGGCGCCAGCAGCCCGCCCTCGAGTTCCGCATGCAGCGTATAGACCTGGTTCTGGTCGGGTTCAGTCAACTCCAGCAGGGCCCGGTAAACATTGCGCTCATCGATGCCGGGATTACCGATCAGTTCGTCCATCGTAGGCAAACTAGTCGGCAGCTGTACATGCCGGAGTACCTGACCCTCCACACGCAAGCGATGCGGGCTGGCGCCACGCCCGTCTGACGCATAAGCCATGCCCCAGTCGTCAATCTGCCTGAACGCTTCGGCATTCATCTGCCAACCCGCTGCACCATGGGTTGATGGCGGCTTGCCGAAAATATCGACAAAGCGCTCATAAGCCCGACCCATGCTGGCGCGGGTCCAGGCAGGGTCAGCATTCCGCACATGATCCTGCCAGACCACATGGTCCCAGGTATGGATGCCACATTCATGACCAGCCCTTGCCGCAGCGCGCATTGAATCAGCCGCCAACCGACCGATGTCGGGCGCTGGCAGCAGCACGCCGTACATCAGCGTGCGCCAGCCGTAATGCTTGAGCACCGAAGTGCGCGAGACTTTGGAAAGAAAGCCGGGCCTGAAAACCCGCCGCAGCGCCCAACCGGTATGGTCGGGGCCGAGGCTGAACAAAAAACTGGCGTCGGCGTGATGCCGCGCGAAGATGTCAAGCAGACGCGGCACGCCTTCCCGGGTACCGCGCAGCGTATCGACATCAACCTTCAGCGCGATCGTTGCCATCGCTCAGACCTCGAATGAACTGAGAGTCAGGCTCACTCGGCTTGATCGACCAGAGCCCGCGCCTCGACCACCTTCTGCCGGTACGACTCGAAGATGCGACGCAGCGATGTTTCCATGTCGACCTTTGGCGTCCAGCCAAGCTCGTTGACCGTGCCGCTGATCTTGGGCAGGCGGTTCTGCACATCCTGGTAACCCTTGCCGTAGAAATCGGCCGAAGCAGTTTCCACAATCCGGCAAGCCTTGGCAGAAGTCGCGTACTCGGGATATTCAGCGGCCAGCGCCAGCATCATCTCGGCCAGCTCACGCACCGAATAATGGTTCGCAGGGTTGCCGATGTTGTAGATACGTCCCGAAGCCACACCGCCCTTGTTGGCGATGATCAAGATCAGGGCCTCGATACCATCCGAAATATCGGCGAAGGCACGTTTTTGCAAGCCCCCGTCGACCAACTGTATCGGTTCGCCGCGGACGATCTGGCCCAGGAACTGGGTCACCACGCGCGACGAGCCTTCCTTGGTGTCGAAAATAGAATCAAGCCCCGAGCCGATGAAGTTGAACGGCCTGAACAAGGTGTAGTTCAATCCCTGCTCCATGCCGTAAGCGGCGATCACGCGGTCCATCAACTGCTTAGAGCAGGCATAGATCCAGCGCGGCTTGTCGATCGGGCCGTAGACCAGGTTCGAGGTCTCGGGATCGAACTCGGCGTCCTGGCTCATGCCATAGACCTCGGAGGTCGACGGAAACACCAGATGCTTCTTGTACTTGACCGCCGCGCGGACGATCGGCAGATTGGCTTCGAAGTCGAGCTCGAAGACCCGCAAGGGTTCGCGCACATAAGTCATCGGCGTGGCGATGGCGACCAGAGGAATGATCACGTCGCATTTCTTGACGTTGTATTCGATCCATTCCTTGTTGATGGTGATGTCACCCTCGAAGAAATGCATGCGCGGATGATTGACCATGTCGCCCAGACGGTTCGACGCCATGTCCATGCCGTAGACATGCCAGTCGGTGCTTTCGAGGATGCGCTGGGTCAGGTGATGGCCGATGAAGCCGTTGATACCGAGGATGAGAACTTTTTTCATTGGGTGAGACAAGTTTGCGCCTTGATCAGCGCGGTTAAAAAGGCGGCGTCGACGACTGCCTCGCCGCACAACAGCTGTCTGACGTCGATCAGTCCACCATCACCGCAATGGGCAACGATGCGGCCGTCGAGGACCTGCAAACCCGGCGGGCAGCCCGCGGGCAAGGCCTGGCTGCCAGCCGCGATCCGTCTTGCTGCGGCGACGATCAGACGCTGGCCATTCAGATCGGTGAAGGCGCCGGGATAAGGCGGCGCCACCGCCCGGATCAGGTTGTAGACCTGCGCAGCGGGCTGGTCCCAGTCGATGCGCCCGTCCTCGGGCTTGCGCCCGGAAAAATAGCTGCCGCTGGCCAGGTCATTGGGCAGCGCCGGTGCCTGGCCGGCGAGAATCGCCGGCAGACTGCGCCACAGCACCTGCTCGGCCGCGACGCAGACCTTGTCGAAGACCTGGCGCGCATCGTCGTCGGGCAGGATGGGCACCGCGGCTTGGTCGACGATGCTGCCGGCATCAGGCTTGGCGACCATGCGGTGCAAGGTAGCGCCGGTCTCGCTCTCGCCATGCAGCACCGCCCAGTTGGTCGGCGCGCGGCCCCGATAGGCGGGCAGCAGCGAGCCATGCAGATTGAACGCGCCGCCCTTGGCCAGGTCCAGCAAGGCGGCAGGGATCATGCTGCGGAAATAGAAGGAAAAAATCAGCTCGGGCTGCGCATCAGCCACCGCAGCGGCCAGCTCCGCCGCGTTCAGGTCCTCGATGCAGACACAGCGCAGACCAAGCTCGGCCGCCGTATCGGCGACGCGACTGAACCACAGCTTTTCGCCGGGATGGTCGCGGTGGGTCACCACCAGGGGGACCTCGACTCCGCGCGCCTGCAGCACCCGCAAACAGCGGTCGCCGACATTGGAATAGGCAAAAACGACCGCCTTCATCGCTCGATCGCTTCGGCTTGCAGCACCGCACTGATGCGGTAGCGCGGCCGGCGCCGCACTTGCTGCTGGATACGACCGACATATTCACCCAGCAAGCCGATGCCGAACAGCATGATGCCGATCAGGAAGAACTGCAGCGCAAACAGCGTGAACACACCCTCGACTTCAGCGCCGAGCAAGAAGCGCCGCACGACCAGCAGCAGGAACAAGGCCCCGGCACCCAGCGACAGCAAGGTCCCGATCAGCGAGAACCATTGCAGCGGCACCGTCGAAAAGCCGGTGACCAGGTCGAAGTTCAACCGGATCAGGCTGTACAGCGAATATTTCGACTCGCCGGCAAAGCGCTCCTCATGCGCGACCTCGATCTCGGTTGGCGTTGCGGCAAAAGTGAAGGCCAGCGCTGGGATGAAGGTATTGACCTCGTGGCAGGCGTTCAGCGTGTCGATCAAGGCCCGGTCATAGGCACGCAGCATGCAGCCCTGGTCGGTCATGTGGATGCGCGTGATCCGCTCTCGCAGCTTGTTCATCAGACCCGAAGCGATGCGCCTGAAGGCACTGTCGTTGCGTTGCTGGCGAATCGTGCCAACGTAATCATGGCCCGCGCGGATCGCCGCCACCAGGCGCGGAATTTCTTCGGGTGGATTCTGCAAGTCGGCGTCAAGCGTGATCGCAATCGCGCCGCGCACCTGTTCGAAGCCGGCCATGATGGCCATATGCTGGCCGAAGTTGCCATTGAACAGCACCACGCGGGTGACCTCGGGCCTGAGCTGATATTGCGTGGCGAGCAACTGTGCCGAGCGGTCGCGACTGCCGTCATTGATGAAGATGACCTCGTAGGGCTCGTCAAGCGCATCGAGCACAGGGTAGAGCCGATCGAACAGCGCCTGCAGCACGTCCTCCTCGTTGTAGACGGGGATCACGACCGATAAGGCGACCGATGGCGCCACGGCAGTCGCGGCAGAACTTGAAATGTTCATTGGAGAAGTTGTTGGCATGAAGCGGCTAGCGCGCGGCAGACCCGCAGAGGATCGGCGTCGTTCATCGCCGGGAACAAAGGCAAGGTCAGGATGCTGCGACCGATACGCTCTGAATGCGGCAGCATGCCTTCGCGCCAGCCTTGATCGCGGTAGAAGCTGAACAGATGCAGCGCCGGGTAATGCACGCCAGCGCCAATGCCGGCATCGCGCAGCATTTGCATCACCGCCGCGCGACCGCCTTGCAAACGCGAGGCCGGCAGCAGCACCTGAAACATATGCCAGTTGGTGATCGCGCCCAGCGAGTTGATCTGTGGCGGCAGCTCGATGCCCAAGGCCTCGAGACCGGTCGCGGCCGCGGCCGCAAAAT
>CANFIC010000028.1 GCA_947446685.1 Burkholderiales bacterium | reverse complement strand
GGCTCTGTCGGCTCCCCATAGCCGTCGCCTGGCGTGTGACGATTTCACCCTGAGCGCCGAGGCGCTCGGTCGTCTCGAATGGCTCCGGGTTCTCCGTCAGCAGCTTCAGTGTGTGCAGCGAGCCACCCGGCGCACGCCCAATCAGGTCGGTGAAGGTGCCGCCGCGGTCGATCCAGAACTACCAGCGCCCTGGCTCAATCGACGATTCGGTCATCATCGACACGAGGCTGCGTCAGACCGCGGCCAGCCGCCACAGCGATGTCAGTTCGGCCGAGCGGGCCTTGAACAGCGTATCGCTTTGATCGGCGGCGCGGGCATGCTGAGGCTTGGCATCAAGCCGGCCCAGTACGCGCAAACCTGCGCCGCTGATCCAGCCCAGCAATTCTTCCCTCGTGCGCAGTCCCAGCAACTCGGCCAGATCGGACAGGATCAACCAGCCTTCGCCACCAGGTGCCAGATGGGCGGCGAGACCGGCGAGGAAGCCGCGCAGCATGGCGCTGTCGGGGTCATAGACCGCATGTTCGAGCGGCGAAGTCGGCCGCCAAGGCAGCCAAGGCGGGTTGCAGACGATCAGCTGCGCCAGGCCTTCCGGGTACAGATCGGCGGTCACCAGCTGCACGCGGCCGGTCAGTTGCAATAATTCCAGATTCTCCTTGGCGCAGGCGATGGCGCGCGGGTCCTGGTCAGTCGCGATGACCTTGCTGACACCGCGGCGCGCCAGCATCGCGGCCAGCACGCCGCTGCCGGTGCCGATGTCGAAGGCGACGCCGGCCTTGCCGCTGCTTTTCAGACAGGCGGGAAAGGGCGCTTGCGCGATCAGGTCGACATATTCGCCGCGCACCGGCGAGAACACCGCGTAATGCGGTTGGATTGAGGCTTTCAGGGCAGCAACTTCGACGCCCTTTTTGCGCCATTCATGGGCGCCGATCAGGCCCTGCAACTCGCGCAGGCTGGCAACGTAATGCTCGCCCACCGGGCCGCGTGCCTGCAGGCCGGCTTCGCGGACATCGGGCGCACGGCGCAGCAGCACGCCATGGTCGGATTCGAAGGGCAGCAGCAACATGCTCAGAACCCTTGTGCGCAAACCTTGCGCTTTGCGCTGTGCGACAAAGGCATCGCGCATCGAGGCACCTTGCTGGGCCGGGCGGGCTGAGCGCTGGGCTTTCGAGTCGATACGCCGGATCATGGCCTGCATCAGCAAGCGGGCGTTCTGGAAATCACCGCACCACAGCAGCCCCACACCCTCGCAGGCCAGACGGTAAGCACTGTCCGCGTCGAGCGTGTCGTCGACTACCGCGATCCGCTTCGGTGGCGGGTAGTCAGCCAGCGAACGCCAGCGCGCCTGTTGCGGCTGTTTGTCGTTATCGGTCCAGCGGATCTGCGGTACGTTGTCATCATTCATCCCCTATTCTCGCGGTGAATGGTTTTTCCGGGTTGGCAGGCGCTGGGGTGGACATGAAAACCGGTAAAGCTGTGCGGTCCTGCGCGAGCCGAACCGGTTGTTCGCTGCCGCGAAGGACGCCCTATCGCACAACCTCGATCTGGAAGCGCACCGCGCCGAACTTGTCGCAGTCGGCATTGCATCCGACTGGCGCCCCGAGCAACAGCGGCGTATTTCGACTCCATTGCCTCGCCTTGGCTGCAGCGGCTTCTTTGGTGGGCAGCTTCAGGAAATAATCGTCGATCTCGGTGCTCAAGGCGCTGTAATCCCGCATTTCCTGGCTCACGATAACCAGAAAATGCTCGGTGCCTGTAGGCTCCTGCGCTGACAACTGCAGGCTGGCCATCGGCAGCATGATTTCCCCCGCCTTGATCCGGCTTGAGCCCAGATTTTCAGACATTTTGTTGGGAAAAATCTGGATCAAGCCGCCTCCCGGATCAAGCATCAAGACGCTGACAAAGCCATCTCGCGAGGACTTCACTTTGAACCCCAGATCGTCCTTGCTGATGCGGATTTGCGGCAAGTCCGGCAAGGCCTCGACATCGAATCCGGCAGTCCTTGCGGCAAGGACTTTGTCGAATTCGTCCAGCATGTTCAGGCTGGCGGGAATCACCACCGGTTCTGCCGGCAAGCTTGCTGTAGCAGGGGCTGCCACCGGGCTCGGTTTGAAGGCTGCGTAGCCACCGATTCCAGCAGCAAGCAGGAGTACGGCGCCCAGACCCAGCCAAAGCCCGCGACTGACTCGAGGTTTCTTTGCATCTGCCGACAACGCTTCATGCCGACCCCCAGCCGCGCCGCTGAAACGGGTCTGCTCATCGAGGGGCAGAACATCGCTCAGGCCAAGGTCGCTGCGCAAGGCCGCAATGCTCTGCGTACGGTCCTCGGGACGCACAGCCAGAGCTTGATCCAGGGCCTGCAGGAAATTGCTGCGGTAGCGTCCCGCCGCGCTTTCCGCCAAGGCGATGTAGTTATCGCTCATCAAGCGCCCCACCGATGTCGGCGGTGTACGGCCGTGGATTGCGAAGTGCATCGTCGCTGCCAAGGCGTAGACATCGGTCCAGGCGCCTTGCTTCATGTTCGGGGCTTCGGCATATTGCTCCACCGGGGCATAGCCCGGTTTGAGAATGACTGTCAAAGCCTGGGTCATGTCACCGATGACGCGTCGTGCAGCGCCGAAGTCAAGCAGCAAGGGCTTGCCGGTCGAAGCGAGCAGGATCACGTTGTCCGGCGCAATATCGCGGTGAAAGCAGTTCTCGGCATGGATCACCGCCAAGGCCTCGGTCAGGGGCGCCAGCATCGCCATCAGCCAGGCTTCGTCAGGCGGCTCGCCGAGCTCGCGCAGCTTGTCCTTGAGGGTGATGCCCTCGTAGAAGGGCATCACCATATAGGCTGTGCCGTTTGCCTCCCAGAAGCGGTAGACCTTGACCAGCGATGGGTGGTCAAACGAGGCCAGCAGTTTGGCTTCATTGACGAAGCTTTTCAGTCCCAGGTCGAAGGTCTCACGGTGTCGTGCTGACTTGACTTGCACCTGGCTGGTACCGACCCTCGCGGATAGCGCTGCAGGCATGTATTCCTTGAGCGCCACGCGCCGCTCCAGCGAATGGTCCCAAGCCAGGTAGACGATGCCGAAACCGCCTTCCCCCAACACGCTGGTGAGTTCGAATTCGGTCAGGAAGGTGCCTACAGGCAATGCATTGCCGCTGTCTCCTGCGCTGGACGCTGCGTTCGATTCGCCGTTGCCGCGTGGATTGTGATGGCCCGACTCGATCACCGGAGGCAGCGGTTCAACGGAGGAGCGCGGGCGGATGACCGTCCGTTCATCGTCATCGGAAATCGAAGGGCGAATGACCGTCCGGTCATCGTCGGGTGTCGAACTGCTCATATCTGACTTGATTGCTCTCGGACCTTGGACTGCAGGATCTGCGCTGCTTGGGATGTTCGATCGTTGTGCAGCAATGGTGACATCCTGCGCAACGCCAATCCGACAAGATTTTGCGCAGCAGCATCGACCGGGAATGTCGAGCGCAAAACTGTCTGTATTGAGTTCCTCATTAAAACATTTTCAATCAGTTCAAGTGGAACGAAGGAGTTGCATGTCTGACCAGGTTCAGGGTGTTGGCGGATTCAATCGCCGTCGCACCGTCGGGCGGGTCATCAGCTGCAAGCATGGCCGGCCAATAAATTACTGAATGCCTGCGCCTGCGGCAAGCCTTGACTGATCTGCAGTCTGGCCCGGCCCGCTGCTTCGCCGCACAACCAGATTGCCTTGTGCTGCAACTCACCCGACTTCGACAGGTGGATGAGTTTGCGCGCGAGTTCAGCGTGCGATTCCAGTTCGGGTGACGCTGTCCCTGGTGCGTTCGACTCCGCTAGCGTCTGCCCGTTGGCCGACGGCAGCACCGCCCCTGCCTGAGGCCAGTCGCCCAGCCGCTGCAATTCAGTATCGAGTTGATCTGCGGTCCAATCTTCCTGCAAGCTGTCGAGCGCGAGGTCGTCGAGATCTTTGAGCCATCCCAGCAGGTCTTCGATCAAGGGTGCGTCCGAGGGCATTCGTGCCAGAGGCTGGGCAATGGTGAGTGGAAAGTAGCGGCCGACCCGATCGACCGAAGGCATCAGTACGCCGACCCAGATCGGCGCCTGTGCGTCTAGCAGGTCTGGCAGCAGCAGGAAGCGCCAACTGGGCCCGGCCAGATAACTGTCCAGCCAGCTATCAGGCTGACGCACGCGCCAGTCGAGCATGCCGGCGCAGAGCCAGTTGTCCCATGTTTCGATGAACCCGGGCGGCAGGCGCCTGGACGCGAAGTCACCCAAACTGGGGAGCTTGCCGTACCAACCGAGCTGCGATCGAATGGTCATAGGCGGCGCAGCTTGTCAGGATGGACGGTAGTCAAAGCGTATCGGGGCAGCGGAATGAAGTTATCTCGCGCATTCGCAGCGGATTGATGGCGCTGCTGGAAATCACCTCCATGCGGGCACGTTTACCTTCCAGATTGAGCAAAACGGTGAAGCGTTCAGGCTGCGCGGAAGCCTGGACTTCGAACGCGCCGAGCAAGCGCTGCAAGGCCCAGGGCCCTTCGAACAGCTGAACCGCGCCACCAGGCGTGCTCAGTTTGAGCTGAGCGGCCACCGTAGCGCTCGGCCAGTTCAGAGTTTGTGCGGCCTGGTTGCCGGCGATGAATCGATGCGGCGCGCCGTCCATGTCCAGCGTCAGCTCTTTCAGACCATCGCTCATCTCCAGCACGCGGATGTCGACCTTGAACGAGGGTGCCTTGCCTCCATTGCGGAAGAAGGCCTCCTTGATGCGTGCGGCGCGCTGGAATTCAGCCAGCGCAGCCCCACCGGGAGGTCTTGCGCCATCTGCCAGCGGCTTGTAGGCCCATGGCGTGACACCGGTGTCGACCAGACTGGCAAGGCGGCGTTGGTAAAAATCATCGAACATGCCGGCGACGCCGAACAATTGGCCGAAGTCGTCGGGCAAAACATCGATCTTCGAGCCTTGTGCAAAGGGATAGCGCCCCGAGATGGCGCGTGCGCACAGATCAGCGACCGGCTTGAACTCGGCGGTCAATCCTTGCCGTTCGGCGCTGCGGCTCTGGTTGGCGCCGGCGTCGCTGAGGGTTTCCAGCATCGACTTCAGGGGCTCCGGCAACATGCCGGCCGCAGCCTTGCCGGCGCTGCCGGGTGGCGGCGGTGGAGCAGACTTGCTTTTGGCCGCAGCATCGACAGCGCTGAGTTGCACATAGACCTCGTTGAACAATTTCATGGTCTCGTCGATCGGCGCAGGCTGACCGGCCACCATGCGATGCAGGTAGGCGAAATGATCATCCACCAGGGTTTCCAGCGGCGCGCCGGCAGCCTTGGCGTTGCCTGCGTCAGGCAGCTTGCCCATCATGGCTGCCAGATCCTGGTTCTGTTTCAACGCGGCAGCAACGCCATTGCCGGGGGCTTTGGCTTCGGCGGCCAACGCCGCCAGCTGGGTCTCGCGAGCCGCCGCGCGCATAAAGGCGGCAAGTGGTGAATCGGGAGCTGCCAGCACTCTTGCCACGGCCAGACTGCGCTCCAGTCCGCCGAGCTTGACCAGACGGACATCGGCCAAGTATTGGTCCCAGACCTTGATGTACTCCTGCAGGTAAAGGCGGCGTACCCGCTGATCCAGATCGGCTGGACTTGCACCAGGAGCGGCAACGGTGCCCAGCACCCAGCGCTGCTCCTTCTCAAGTTGCGTGGCCACTCTGGCCTGCGCGGTCTTGAAGCTCTTGAAATAGGCGTCACGGGTAAATAGACCCGCAATGCCCTTGGTCAAAGGCAGGCCGCTTTGACGTTCGAAGACCTGGCTGGCATTCGGACCTCCGGCAGAGGCAACCGAAAATTCCGGGTATTCCGAACCGACTTGAGCGCGCTTGAGGCGACTGAACACGCGGTACTCGAGCGGGTAGGAGATCAGCATTTCGCGCACATTGGCCACCAGCGACTTGTCCATCGGCGCCAATGCCTGTGGCGCCCCTTTGGCCAGAGCCGCCTCCAGATGGGTGGCCAGTCGGGTTTGCTGTTCTGCGTTCAAGCTGCTGCCGAGGGTGGAATCCCAGTCCAGCGTGACCCAATCCTTCAACGCGACCGCGTCAAAATGCTCGGGCGTGTAAAGCATCAGATAGCCCTTGAGGGCCTCGTAGGCCAGCTCCAGGTTGTCACGGTTGACCGCCCGCAAGCGTTCCTCCAGACGTTTGGCGACGCGCGGAAGCAAGGCGCGGTCGAGCAGATGTTGATAACCGATGTCGGACCCGGCCGCCAGATAGCTACCCTGGTTAAGCCCCAGGCTGTCCAGGATCGGCGCCTCTTGAAGATCGAAATCCTTCGGCTTGGGCGCCGCTGCCACCAAGTCAAGCACCTGGGGAAGGCTCAGCATATTCGGATTGTCAGCGGTGGGCAGCGCATCGACTGCGGCCGTCACCCCGGGCAGGCGCGACTGCACATCAACGATATAGGCCTCGTTGCGCATGAAGCTCACCCCCCAGCCGATCAGCAGCAGGAGGCTGAAGATCGCAAGGCCTGTCAGGCCTGCCAGCCGCCATTGCCTGCGCTGGGCTTCGGCTTTGCGGTTTTCTCCCACCAGGCCTTGCTCGGCAAACACGACTTCCTTGAGCAGGCGCGACAGGAAGAAGCTCTTGCCCTTGGTTGGCGCAACCCCGCCAGCGCGCGAGTCCAGACCAAAGGTGCGCGCCAGACTGCCCATCACACGGTCGATCGGCGTGCCTTCCTGGGTGCCACTGGTGAAGTAGACACCCCGCAGAAGGCCACGTTGATCCTGATCGACGCCGGTGCCGAAGACCTGCAGAAGGAAGCCGCCAAGCAGGTCTTTCAAACCAGCGAATTGCTGCGGGAACGAGAACAATGCAGCGCGCTTGAGCAAGTCCTTCTGGCCCGCCATGCGGTCGAGAAGTTGCTCACCCAGGCGAATTTCAAGCGCAGCGAACTCATTGTTGAATGCCTGTTCAGACCTTGGCCCGCCCTTGGGGTCATGAAGAAAGCTGAAGCCCCAGACCTGGTCGCGCTCCTCCTTGCCCATCTCGCCAAAGGTTTCATTGAAGCCGGCAATCAGATCGCTCTTGGTCACGAGTACATAGACCGGCGGGCGTACGCCCAGTCGGTCCTGCAGCTCCTGCAAGCGTTCGCGCAGCTTGGCTGCATGTTCGTTGCGGTCGGCGGTACTTTGCTGCAATAGGTCCTGTATGTTGATGGTCAGCAACACGCCGTTGAGAGGGCGGCGCGGCCTGGATTTTTTCAGCAGATCCAGGAATTTGTTCCAGGCCAATGCATCGGCGGCTTGATCCGACTGCTGCAAGGTGTAACGGCCGGCGGTGTCGATCAACACCGCTTCGTCGGTGAACCACCAGTCGCAGTTGCGTGTGCCACCGATACCCTTGACGGCCGCCTGCCCCAGCTTGGCTGCCAGGGGGAAGCTCAGACCCGCATTGAGCAAGGCGGTGGTCTTGCCAGAACCAGGTGCGCCGATGAACAGGTACCAGGGCAACTCATACAGGTATTGGGCCCGCTTGAAAATCGAGCGCCGTCCCGATTGGTTGGCGCTCGTTTCCAGCACGGCCAAGGCCTCGGCAAAGCGCTTGGCCAGCGTCTGGGCCTCATGGTCAGTGACGCCGGCGCTCAACTGCTGTGTCATCGCCTTGTTGGTACGCTTGCGGCGCAATGCGCCGACCAGGATGACCAGCAGGAATAGCAGGAACATCCCTGTGATGATCAAGCTGCGCGCCCACAGGCCATCCAGCGGCCGGTAGTCGGCAATGGCAATCAGCGGTCCCACCCACCAGATCAGGGCGCTCAGGGCCAGCAGGCCGTAGAGGATCAGCGCCAATGGTTGAACAATGATCAGCAGAAACTTTTTCATATGTTCTGAATGAGTGAAGGTTGTTCGGACGACGGGCCAGGGCGCGGCGAGCTCATCAACCTGGCTCGCTCACGAACAGGGTGATTTCCACCCGTCGATTGGCAGAGCGCCCGGCCGGGCTTGCGTTGTCCGCCAGCGGCTCGCTGTCGGCGCGGCCCTCGGCGCGCATCCGGTCGGCTTGAACCTGCTTGGCCAGTTCGACCAGCACGGCTTGCGCCCGATCTTTGGATAAATGCCAGTTCGACGGGTACCGCAGCGTGTGAATGGGTTGGTTGTCGGTATGACCGGTGATCAGCAACTTGCCGGGCGTCTGCGTCAAGGCCTGCGCGATGCGTGGCAGAACCGAGCGTACTTGCGGGGCAATTTCGGCGCTGCCAGGCTCGAAGAAACCGTCGCCCTTGATGGTGACCACCGATCGGTCCGCGAAATCCTGGACTTTCACTTGCCCGGCCTCGATTTCAACTGTCAGGAAACCCGCCAGGCGCGGCGTCTGCGCCTTCGGCGGCGGCGGTGCCGCCCTGGCCGCTTTGGCGTCCAGCGCAGCCAGGCTGTTGAAGGTCGATGCCGCATCGGCGCCAAGCTTCAAGCGCAGACCCATGTAGACCATCGCCAGCACCAAGGCGACAAGGGCGGCGATCACCCAGAGCGGGATGTCGTCCCGCAAGCTGGTGATCCGCTTCTGTACGCCTTGCCAATGCGCAGACATGGCCTTGTCATGGTCCTGGTGCAGCAACTGCCCCAAACGCTCACGCAGGCTGTCGAGTTGGGCACGACCGTTTTCGACCACACGGTAGCGGCCTTCGAAACCAAAGCCGAGCACCACGGCCATCAGTTCGAGCAAATTGCGGTTGGTTGGCACATCCGCGGCCAGCTTGGACATCAGCTGAAAAATCTTTTCTCCGCCCCATGACTCATTGTGAAATTGCACTAACAGGCTGCTGGCTGACCAGTTGCTGCCGCTGCCCCAGGGTGTGCTTGCGGCTGATTCGTCCAGCAAGGTGCACAGGATGTAGCGTGCGGCGATGACCTGTTCATTGGGCAGGCCGCGTGCGCGCGCCCTCGCTTCGAATTTACGGATCCCGTCGGCCAAAGATTGCTTGAGCCCTTCTGGATCCGGATGGCTTGGCGCTGTGCGCAGACGAGGGGCCGCTGCCAGCAACGGCGCAGCGGCCGCCAGCAGCGGGTTCAGCCCGGCGCTCGCCGCTACGTCGATTGACATGGCTGCAGCTGGGTCGCCACCGGCCGGGTGCACGCCAGGCGGGCGTACTGGTTCGGCAGGCGCTGGCCCTGCGACCGGGCGCGGGCCACGGCCCGCACTGGGTTTGATGACGGTGCGGTCGGAGTTGAATGCAGCAAACGGATCGTTGTTTTCACTCATGGAAGACTCATTCGCCAAAGAGATGCAGCAGGGCTTGAGCAGGCGATCCGGTCAACCCCGGATGGCCCAAAATTCGATTTCAAGGCCGGGGAAGTCGCCCGCGACATGCAACGCTAGCCCGCCGGAGCTCTCGAGTTGTTTCCACAACTCGCTGCCGCGGGTTTCGAGTTCGAAGTAAGTCCAGCCGGCATGGTATGGAATCTGCCGCGGCGCGACCGGCATCGCGCGCAAGGCGATACCTGGCAACTGCAGATTCACCAGATCGCGGATACGGTCGGTCGGACCGATCTTGACCTGGGTTGGAAACCGCGTGCGCAAAGCCTCTGCAGGGATTTGTGCGCTCACCGCCAGAACGAACAAGGCAGTGCGCTGCAATTCGAGGTCGGGGATCATTGAAACCCGGATGCCGAACTTGCGATCCTGCATTTCGATCGGGATGGCCGTCTGCTCCAGCACCATCGAAAGCGATTGCCGCAGATCGGCCATCACGCCGCGGAAGCAATTGGCCAGGTCGTCATGACGGTACTCGGGATAGCTGACCGGTCGGCGCTGTTCGCGGAAGGTCGACAGCTCGCCGGCCAGGCCAAGGCATTGCTCATAAAGGCGCTGCGGGTGCAGCAAGGGCAGGCGTTGCAGATGGGCGAACAGCGGTTGCTGGCGGTTGACTGTTTGCAGCAACAAGAAGTCGGCAATTTCGCCGACACCGGCGCGGCCAGGCTGAACCAGGCGGGCGGCCAGAGCCTCACCGCGTTGAAAGATCATGCCGTGGATTTCACGCAGATAACCGTCCAGCACCATATGCGCCGGCGCATGCAGCAGCGGCGGCACATAGCCCGGGTCTAGACTGACGCGACCATCAGCCCGTCGCTCGACGATCCGCGCCACGCCCAGCGTGGCATAGCCTTCGTTGGCATCGCGCGCCAGCATCAGGCGCAAATTCAATCGGCCGATTTGCAGTGGCGCCTCGCGCAGGCTGGCGGCGTTGCTGTCGGCCACCTCGATGTCCAGAACCTGGTAGCGGGGCGGCATCGACGAGTCGCCGGCTTCAACATTGCTTTCGGCCACACCGGGGCGAGCCATGGCGACCGCAAGCACGACGAGTTGATCACGAGCATCGGCCGGCACTTCCAGGCTCAGCGGCGCGGGATCATCGGCAGGCACCGAGAAGACCTGTCCGTCGGGCAGCACGCCGCGCGCGTTGTTGACCGTGATTCGACCTTGCAGCAAGGCCGCATCATCGATTTGCAGGGCAACAAAACCCCAGGGCCATGCCACCGTGGAGGACAAGCGTCCCTCGATCTGTCGGTCGGTATGACGATCTTGCTGCTGGAAATGTTGCGGCTGGAGAAACATGCCCTCCGTCCACAGAACCTTGTTATGCCATGTCATGTCGGGCTCGATTTCTGGGTGGTTGGCGCTGCGGGGCAAGCCGCCGCATCGGGGTGGTCGAATTCGGTGGCGCTGCTGGCGCCTGGCCCAGGCCTTGTCATGCGGGCATTGACTTGCTTCATGGGATCATTTCCTTTGTCTGGCCGGGCGCGGTGAATTTGATCACACCGCCCCATATGCAGACCAGGCTGGAAGTCTGATTCAGAGCCGGCGAGCCGGCCACGAGCACCGTCGGTGAGCCTGGCGCCCAGGGCGCAACAGTCATCGGCATGCAGGGCATCGGAGTCAAGGCGCCCAATGCCGCCGCTGTAGCTGCTGCGACGGCCGGGTTGGCCGGGCTCTTGCACATGCCGAACGGCGGAATGTTCAGTCCAGGCACGAAATCCATGATGTTGCCGGCAGCCATATTGCTGGTCATCACGGTCTTGGGTGTGGCATTGAAATTGGAAGGTGAGGTGCCCATCGGGCAGGCCATCTTGCCTCCCGTGCAGCTATGCATAGGCATGGCGTGACTCCTGAACGATAGTCTGGCCGCCGACCCAGACGGTCAGAGCGGTGAAATTGTCATGGCTGGATTTATGCCCGGCGAGGCGCTTGACCTCGAGCGCCAAGCTGTCCAGCCATGCCGCCGGTTCTGCCGCAATGGTCAGGCTGCGCTCGAGCAAACTGTCATCAACATATTCCCAAAGCCCGTCACTGCAGAGCAGGAAGACGTCACCGGCTTCGATGCCGATCAAACTCGCGCCATTGTCGACCTCGAGTGATTCGTCAGGCAGTCCCATGGCAGTCCGCAGTTCACTGCGCTGGGGGTGACCTTGCATCTGCTCCTGGGTCAGCATACCTGCGTCGAACAGCGACTGCACCAGGCTGTGGTCCTTGGTGCGTTGCTGCAATATGCCGTGGCGGAACCAGTACAGACGCGAATCGCCGACATGGGCCCAGTGAGCTGATGCGCGGTTGAAGTCAATCACCAGGCTGACCACGGTGCTATGCATGTCCTGACGGATGGTGCCAGGCGCTTTCTGCTGGCACATCAATTCATTGGTCTGGCGCAGCAATTCACCCAATGCCGGACCATCTTGCGAGGGCTTATGTGCAAACAGCCCGATCAATTCCCTGACGATCAGCTTGGAGGCAATGTCGCCACCACCATGCCCTCCCGCACCATCGGCCAGCACGCAACATAGCTGACTGTCTGAACGCCAATGGCCGCAGGCGTCTTCGTTGTAGTCACGCCCGCCGCGGTCTGACAGCAACGCGACTTCAAGGGCGAGTTGGTGGCTCATGCCGGGCCCCCTTCGTTGGCCAGTCGGTCAAGTTGGGCCTCGTAGGCAATCAGGAAGGCCTTGCCGAAGAGCTCCGCAAAATCGTCTTGTGCTTCGGACGACAACTGGCCGAAGAGTTCCTGGAAGAGCTCCCACAATCGAGCCTTGCGCAGCGCCGGAAGCAGGCTGCTGATGGCTGATTTGGCTGTCAGTTTGGCCTCGAGCTGGCGTGGGTCGAAACGTTGCAAGACGCCGTCCAGGGCCGCTTGCATGCCAGCCATGACGCCGAGTTGATGGGCGCGCAAGTCGTCGAAGGCATCACGCATCGCCGGCGCTGCGGCCATGAAACCCGGCATCGGCGCCGACAGCAGATATTGCAGTGCCACCTCGACCGAAGGCGAAAATTTCAAGGGGTTGTTCTCGCGCGCCACGATCATCGTCAGCTCGGCGCGCATTTCGCGTTTCAGCGCAGCGCGTGCCACCAGCAATTCCACCGTGCCTCGGGTCGATTCACGCAGCATCGAGCCGATCAGTCGCATCAGTTCGGGTGTCAACGCCTCGACTCGCAAGTCCGGGCATGCCAGGCCTTCAAGCAGCGCTGCCAGCAAACCCGTCTGATCCCCCGCAGCTTGTGGACTCTGGGCCGCGGCAACCGGCTTCGGCAGGGCAGCGGGCAGCTTCTCTGCCGTAGCAGCCGGTGGCGCGAAATCGGCTTCGAAACCAGCCAGCAGACCCGGCGAGGTATCGGCGCCTGACAGGCTCTTGGGTTCATCCCACGAAAAGACGGCATCCGCAGGCAGACCCGGGCTCGGCGTGGGCTTGCGGATGGCTGCGCCAGCCTGGGCAATCGCCGCGCGTGGCATCGGGGTGTTGAGCTCGGAGCCGAGGTCGACGCGATCATAGGCCGATGGCTTGGACTTTTCTGCCCCGGCCAGAGGGTCGAGGCCTGCTGACTGGCCTGCCAGACCGAACAGGGCATCAAGGGAATCAGGGCCGGCCGCGGCGTCGGCAATCTTGAACATAGCGCCCGCATCGCTCGGCTTGCTTTGACCGAAAGGATCAGTCGTGGCATCGTCTGGCGCGAACGGGTCCCAGTCCTGCGGAATTTGGCCGGGCTTGGCGGCCGGCGGCGGCGCTGCAACCGGCTTGGCGGGCTTGGCCGGTGGCGCCAGACCGAAGGTGGCGCCACCGAGCAGGTCGGCGAAGGGATCGTCGATCGCCAGCGAGGCTGCACCTGCAACGCCGATCAGATAGCCCCCGATCTGCAGCTGGTCGCCAGGGGCGAGAGCTTGTTCGACGCCGGCTTGCACCAGCCTGCCGTTGACCGTTATGCCGTTGCTGCCGCTGCCGATGATCAGGAAGCTGCCGGCGCGGAAAACGATCCGGGCATGTACCCTGGAAATGCTGCGTTCGGGATCGGGCAGGACGAGTTGGTTGTGGTCGGCGCGGCCGATGCTGCCGCCGAGCTCGTCGAAGCTCGTCGACAGCGCATGAACCGGTACACCGTTGTGGCTGATGACGTTCAGCACCACCATCTTGAAGCTCCAATGCTTGTGTTGATCCCAAAAGGGCTGCGATTCCTGAGTCTCAGG
This sequence comes from Burkholderiales bacterium, assembly GCA_947446685.1. Taxonomy (GTDB): domain Bacteria; phylum Pseudomonadota; class Gammaproteobacteria; order Burkholderiales; family Burkholderiaceae_C; genus Paucibacter_A. The sequence goes on along the minus strand of CANFIC010000028.1, from coordinate 6,457 downwards.
CAAGGGCTAGCGCAGCACATAAAACCTTCCCTCAATTGACGCGATACGCAAAGGCCAGGCGGCTCTTGCGCCGCCGGCAATTGGACTTTGCAGTAGCGGCCCGCCTTCGCTGTTCAGACATTCGATCAACCGACCGCCTGCAATTGGACGCAGCAGCATGTTGGTGGCTTGCGGCAGAACCGGCTTGAGCGCTTGTGCCGCATGCAATTGTTGCAGATGCTGTTTGAAACGCATGACTTCTTCGGACACATTGCGCTGATAGGCCTGTGCCAGTTCTTCCAGCCGCAAACGTGAGGCCAGCAGTAGCGGATCGGCGTCTCCCCGCGCCAGTCCCGCAGCAATATTCAGGACATAGGCTGCGAGCTCCGATTTCAGAGTCGCTGTCAAGTTGATCAGCGGGGCGTCAAGCCAGCGCCAGCGCGGAAACGCGATCGGCAATTCCACCGCTTGCCTGACACTCAGCGGTGCTTCATGCAAGTCGCCGGCGGCTGCAGCCCAGTCCAGTTGCGCGAGCATGCGTGCAGTCGCCGGTTCAGCCGGGCGGCCGACGCGTGGCAGCAGCAGCTTCAGGCTGGCGCTCGCCGGCTCCTCGCAATGGCGCAGTTCGCTGGCTGGCGCCAATCCCGGCGCAGCCGGATTGACGATCATTTCGATCTCGTTGCTGCCCTGCACGATGTATTCATGGATGGCCAAGGTCAGTAGCCCTTGTTTGCCGCCCACCCTTGCGACCGGCACGCCGTTGATCACGGCTTCGACAACGCAGCCATTAGCTTCCAACCGCAGCACCAGCAAGCGTTCCATCAGCCCAGACTCCAGTCAAGCAGCGGCATGGCTGGCAGCAGCGGCAGCTTCAAGACGCGATGCCCCAGCAAGGGGTCGCTGAGTTGCAGCATTGCGGTCACTGGCTCGATCCGCAGCCCTGCAAACCATTCCCAGCCGCTGCCACCCTTGGTGCAGGGGCGCAAGCCTGCTTCCCCGATCAGCCCACCGGTCAGCGGGCCAACCTGCTGCAGCAGGCAACCCGTCTCGGTGGTCAGAGGCTCGAGACTGAGCTCGAATGGGAACTCCCATGCGGCCCTGACCGGCAGCAACGCATCGGCCAATGGAGGCAGAGTCTGGTCATGCTGCACCTGCTGGCGCAGCAAGGCCTGACCTGAGCAGCGCAGCTCGATCAGGCTGCGCGAGTCCAGCAGCGTCAGTTCGCCACCGAGGCGCAATTCGGTTATGCAGGCCTGCATGTCAAAAGCCGCGACCAGGCGCATCAGCGCTGGGTCAGCCAGACCGCCTGGCCCCAGTTGCCAGCCCCAGGTGCAAGCCATTTCACCGAGCAGCAGGCCAAGCCGGGCCTGGCAGCTGATCATGCTCAGACCAGCGCTTTGTTGCCAGGCGGCGGCCAGACGCTGCAGCCCCGCGTCGACGGCGCCATCGAGTCCGGCATCAAACTGCAGTTGCAGCGGCCGGCTGTCTTGCGCCACACCGTCGCGCTCGACCCGGCAGCGGGTCAGCCCGGCGGCGCCGGGTGATGGTGCGGGCAGCAGATCCCGCATTGCGGGTTTGCTGCGCTGAACCTCGATCCACCATTGCGCCGATGGCCATGCCGAAACGATTGACTGCAGGCCACCTGCGACCTGTCCGCTGTCCCTCAGCCCGCAAACATCGAGATCGAGTCGATACAGTTCGGGCGAGGTTTCTTCGGCGATGAAGCTGCCCGGGCCAGCCTTGGGCAAGGGCTGATCTCTTGTAGCGACCGGCCAGGTGACTGAGCTGGTTTCATGCCCGATCCAGTCCCAGCGGCCATGCGGGCCGGAGAAACCCAGGGCGGGGTGCACTTCTTCTGCGCAGCTTGCATGCGCCAGCGTGCGCAGCTGCAACTGGGTGTGTCCCGATTGCCCGTTTTGCGCAGCCAGAACGTTGATTATTTTCGGCGCAGCGTGGTCAGCATCGACGCGGATGTTTGCCGTGGGCCGCACCACGCGCCGTTGCCAACCCTCGTTCGCCAGAAAATACTCCTGCTGTGGCGGCTCCATCAGACAACGCAAATCTACCGTCTGGAGGTCACAGGCCTGGCGGGCAAGTGCCGGTGTATCCGGGTCGCGCCTGAGCAAGCTGCCCCTGGGGCCGAGTTGGCCAAAGCTGTCAAGCAAAGCCGCATCGGTTTGCGCCAGTAATTCGGGCTTGATCAGCGCGCCTGTCAGCAATTGGAGCTCTTTGACCGAGCGCTGCACGAGTTGGTGGACAGTCAGCCATTCGTTCCGATCGGGGGCACCCAATAAATTCAAGGCCCAGTCATAGCCGGGCTTGTTCTGGAAGTTAGGCCCCCAGACGAAGCACAGGTTGACATAGCGAGCCACGCCGGCAGCCAAGCTAAGCCCTTGCTTGCCGGCCTGCTCGATGGCCAGTTCGATGAAGGCGCCATAGCGCTCGCCGAGGCGCTCGGACATGGCAGGCCAGTGGTCGGCCAACTGGGCGCCAAGGCGCTGGCTGAAATCGCGCCAGGCGGCTGCTTCTAGCGCTTCGGTATTCTGCGGTTGCATTGATTGATCCGTCCGCTTTTCAACGGTGCGTCAGCGGATCTTCGGGAAGCTCGGGCGCCAGCGGCGCTTCCGGGTCGGTTGGCGCCACCGGGTTGGCGCCGGCTCCCGCACCCGGTGAACCACCTGAATTGATCTTGACCATTGGCCCGGTGATCGACACGCCATCCGGGCCGAGCACGATCGACGAGGGTCCGGCCTTGATGCTGATCTGCATGCCGGCCTCGATCACCACGTTCATGCCGGCTTTTATATGGACGTTCTGACCACCGTCTGCAGCGATGTTCGCGCCGATCTTCAAGTGCAGATCACCGGTCGATTTGAACGAGATCGCCGCACCCGATTGCGCCGTGATGTCCTGGGCAGTCTTCAGGCTGAAAACTCCGCCGCTCTTGAGCAGCATGTCCTTGCCCGAGGCGATATTGACCTTGCCATCGACCTTCTGTTTCAAGTCCTTGACGATGCTCAGGTGGTATTCGCCTTCGACTTTTTCCTTGCGGTCGGCCTTGACCGTGCGGTGCTCTTCCTTGCCGATCTGGCTCTTCAGTGTTTCCTCGACAAATTCAAATCGATCTTTCTGGGCATGCAGCCAGACATATTCGCTGCCGGCCTTGTCCTCGAACCGCAGCTCGTTGAAATCGGCTGCGGCGCCTTGCTTGCTGCGGCTCTTGATCGTGCTGACTGTGGCATTGGCGGGCAACTCATAGGGCGGCTTCTGCACGGCGTTGTAGACGCGACCGGTGATGATCGGCTGATCGGGGTCGCCCTCCAGAAAGTCGACCACCACCTCCTGGCCCAGACGCGGCAGCGAGATCATGCCAAAACCGTTGCCGGCGGAGGGACTCGAGACACGTACCCAGCAACTGCTGTCGGATTTCTTCTTGCCCAGCCGGTCCCAGTGGAACTGGACCTTGACGCGACCATGGACGTCAGTGACGATGTCGCCGGCTTCTCCATCTCCGACCACCAGCGCTGTCTGAGGACCTGCCACCGATGGCTTGCGGGTCGTACGGGCAGGCCGCAGCGCTTCACTGTACAACTGCGCATTGAAGCTGCATGAGAACGTCGCGCCCGACGCTGAGCTGGTCTCGTAGGCAGCCTGCTGCAGGTCGATCTTTGTCGAACGCACGATGTACTCGGCATTCTGGTCGGCCCGCGGATGCTTGGTCAGCTTGAAGCGGGTGCCTGTCACCAGGCCGGGCGTATCGCCCTGGCCGACGAAGAGGCCGAAACGGCTTTCGGCTTCCTCGATGCGGATCTTGGCTCTGGCATCGCCGTCGGCCTTGGCCGCGTAAAGCCCGGGGTAGTCATAGACCTCATGCTCACTGTCGCGATGGCTGCGGTTGGAGCCTGCGGTAGCGCTGGTCAGATCGGTAGCGGGCTTTTCAAAATTGAAGTCGCGCAGCGTCATCTTGCCGGTCTGGATTTCATGGCGCATCTGCCATTGCTTGATCACCGTTTGCCCGGGCAGGGCCTTGTCGCTGCCCTGGTAATCGATATTGCCGAAGCCGGGGACGGTATCGTGCACGCTCGACGCATCGGCGAGCACCATCTCATGCTTGTCCTCGCTATGGCGGAAGTAGTAGAAGATCCCTTCCTCTTCGAGCAAGCGGCTGATGAAATTGAAATCGGTCTCGCGGTACTGGACGCAATAGTCACGCGGAGCATAGCTGGCGCTGAGTTGATCGACGACATTGGCGTTGTAACTTGCGAATACCTGTTTGACGATTTCGACGGCCGTCTTCGACTGAAAGATGCGCATGTCGGCCGCGCGGGTCAGCAGCCACAGGGCCGGCCTGACGGTAAGGCGGTAGCTGAAGCTGCGGCCTTCCCCACCTTCGAATCCGAACGAGGTCACGATGCCGTGGAACCATCTTCTGGCCTTTGGGCCGACTAGCATCGAAACTGCTGCCGGGGTTCCCAGCAGATCATTCGCAGAAATCGATGGGTCGCTGGATGAGGCGATCAGCTGATATTCGAAAGGACTGGAGATGTCCTCCTGGGCCAGCATCGACCGAAAGCGCAGGGCCGCGCCTTTGGCCGTGGTCAGTTCAATCTGAAAAGCAGATGTCATGGCGTTGGCGTCGTCTTGTGGTTGAACTTGTTGCCGGTTTGGACCGTGCCGGCAGCAAACCTCTGTTTCTGCCGGCAGGCAATAGTCCACCTAAAGCTGTGGTGCGGACTATAGCGAGCAACTTTGCTGGTAAAGCCAAGCGGCGGCGGGTTTCCGATCTGTTCTTTCCGGACCGGACAGTTCGAGCGCCCAAGGTCGGGCAGGGCGTTGGAGGCGTAATCGCTCCTTGGTGGTTGTCGGCGATACATTAGCCCTTGGCAAAGTGAGCGCGCCTCTTGCTGCGCGCTACCTGCCCGGCCAAATTTCTGGAGCCAAGCTTGCCTGCACATCTGGAATTCGACTTTGCCTCCGGCTGCACAGGCCGAGTTGCCGCGAGCGGTCCCATGCGCCTGCTGCTGGAACTGCCTTATGGCAAAAGCAGAGACCCGGTGGAGGGGTTCAAGTTCTAGGAGTTCCTCTGGGGCAATCCAGCACTGGCTCTCGGGCTGCTGATCGGACGCGCATTCACGGCGTGCGGCTGGGAGTTCGAGCCCGGCGACTTGCGCGAGATCGGCGACTTGCCGGCGTTTTCCGTGCAGGTCGATGGGCAACAACAATTGCAGGTCTGTGCGGAATATTTTCTCGGTGGTGAGGCTGCCCAAACCATACTGGCTGCCGGTCTGATGCCCCTCGGCAGTCATCGGCAGCGCAACGCATTGACATTGCCGAGGTTTCAATCGGGGGCAGCACCGGCCGGCAGGCTGGCAGGGTTCGACGGCCCGGCCTGATCCGTACTGAAGCGAGTTCCGGCTGCCGGCCATGGTCAGGGTGCGCGAGCCGAGACCAGCCAGCCGTCCACCGGTTTGCCGCCTTCGTTGCGCAGCACGACCGGCTGGGTTTGCACATCGGTCATGCCGGCGCCGGACATCGATTGCAAGACATAGCTGGCCGAATGACTGTAACGGCCATGGCCCTGCAAAACGTAGTTTTCCGAAACGGCCTCGTCCAGCAGAGCTTCGACCGTGAAGACCAGCCAGCCATTGCTTCGCAGCGCCTTGCGCGCCGCATCGGCAAAAGCCTCCAGTCGACCGAAATAGCACAGCGTGTCAGCCGATGCGACCAATTCAAAGCTGGCCGGTCGGCTGGCCAGAAACGCGACCAGTTCGCCCTGTATCAGTTCGTCATAAATTTGCCGATTCGCCGCCTTGCGCAGCATGCCCTCGGACAGGTCGACACCGGTGAGTTGGCGCGCAAATGGCGCCAGCAACAGGCCGCATAGGCCGGTCCCGCAGCCTGCGTCGAGTATGTCCATCGCCTTGGCCGGTGCTCCGGTCAGTCGTTCGACTTCGGCCTGTACAAGGGCTGGAGCCTGATAAGACAAGTCCGCCAGTTTGGCATCGAAACTGCGCGCGAAACCATCGAAGACACTGGTGACATAGGCATCATCTGCCCTCTCGGGCGTTCCTTTCCCAGTGCAAGCGGCAAGGTGGTGGCGAGCATAAGCATCGTCCGGCTCGGCCTTTAACCAGGCCCTCAGCACTTCTTCGGCCTTTTCCTTCAGGTGCATGGCGGTGTAAGCCATCACCAGCAGAGCGCGCAGTGACTTGCTGCGCGGCGCGATCACCAGACCGTCGTGGCATTGTTGCAATGCGTCGGATTCGCGACCCATTTTGTAATACAGGTTGGCCAGGTTCTGGCGCCAATCCGGGTTGCCCGGCGCCAGTTCTACCGCTCGACGCAAGAGCTTTTCGGCATCCTCAGGCCTGCCGGTCTTGGCCAACAGCAGGCCCAGGTTGCTCATTGCGTCGAGCCGCCCGCCATCAAGCTCGATCGCTTTGACATACAAGACCTCCGCCTGATCGAAGAGGCCGCG
>CANFIC010000027.1 GCA_947446685.1 Burkholderiales bacterium | reverse complement strand
TGTCGTGGTTGTCGGCATAGCCATCATCGAAGCTGATCGCCAGCGCCCTGCCCGGCAAGGCGCCGGAACGCATCTGGTCCACCGCATGGTCCAAGGGCAATACATTGAACCAATGCTTCAACCACGCGCACAGACGATCGAACTGCTGGGCATCGATTTCACCGGGGAACAAGGGGTCTGGCTTGGCGTGCACCCGGTGAAAGATCAGCACCTGAAGTTTGGCCTTGACGCCGGCGGGCGAGAGTCCCGCAAGCATCGATCGCATCATGTTCATGACACCGCTACCTTTGGCGTCGCGGGAAACAGCCCCAACAGGGAGTCCAGCCTTGAGGCCGATCCAGGTTCGGTTTTCCAAGCCTGTTGCTGAACCCAAAGCCTGGCTGTGACCAGCAACACCATGATGTTGTAGGGCATATCGAAGTAGGCCAGGCTCAGGAAAGCGCCGCCGATCAAATAGGCGATCAACGCCACTTGGGACATATTGGCGAGATCCACACACCAGCCGGCCTGCGGGTGCTTCGGGGCCTCGGTCAATAACCAGTTCGCGGTACGCCAACTTGTCAGCCAGATGGCCAAAAAGATGAACAGCCCGACGAACCCATGGTTACCAAGAGCCTGAAAATAGATGCTGTGCGCGGCATGGACGCCCACCTTGTACGGTGAATACAACTCGAACAAATCTGCCCGCGCGGGATTGAAGCCGACGCCGAATGGGTAATGCCATGCCAGGTTCCAGGCGGTCCACCAGGCGCTGATGCGCCCCATTGCGGAGTCGTCCACTTCATAGTTTTCGATGGTATTCATCCGCTGGGTCCAGGCGTCCGGCATGAACGCCACCAAGGCCGTGCCCACCAACACCAGCAGCAGGCCGACGCCGAGTTTGTGATTGCCTTTCCACCAAAAAAAGACTGCCATTGCCCCGCCGGCCAGCAGGGCGCCACGCGAATGGCTGCCCATTGCCGCAGCCATGCACAAGATCATGTTCGTCAACAAGCCAGCCTTCAACAACTTTGAACTGACCTGCAATTGAAGGAACCGCAGCATGGGCACGGTCATGATCAGCGCCAGTGCAAATTCGTTGTTGTCCTCGATGAATGAACCAGGCGGCCCCCAGACCTTGAAGTTCCCACCATTCAAGAGGGTGAATAGCCCCCCCTTGATGCCGAGCAAAGCGATCGAGGCGATGACGACCCAGGCAAGCCACATGATATGTACCCTCCTGCGGACCACCGCCAGCGCCACCAGCACCATCAAGTTGATTTTCATCACCTTGTTCCACTGTGAATAATCGCCCTCGGGCGACAAACCAAACAGCCATGACAGGGTTACCCAGGCGGAGAAAATCACGAACCAGTACACAGGTGCGCCGATGAATGGCGAAGACTTTTCCTTGGTCACGAGCAGGCCGGTCAATGTTGTGATCGCAGCGACAGCGGCTAACGGTGCGTCGTAGGACATGCCGTAGGCGAACCGGTGCGGGTTCATCAGGCTCAACCAGGTCCAGACCAGTACGCCGATCCAAGGTCGCCGCAAGGCAGCGATTGAGCCGCCGAGCACGATGGTGATGATCAGGAGGTCACGCATGGATGGACTGCCTAGCTCGCATGGCTGACGATGTAGCGAAACTTTCCTGATTTCTCGGCCTCGATCGATTCGACGATCTTGACTCTGATTTCGACCGCAGCACCGAGCCGGCGTTTGAAGCCAGCGATGATTGCGCTGGTCGCAATCGGATTGGCGCCTGGGTCAGCGCTGCTTTCGGGTACCAACTGGACCTCGGTGCAGTCACGACTATGTTGTATGACCTTGAATGCACGCAGCCCCGGCAGATCGCGCAGGATGTAGATCAAGGCCAGGCCATGCAGCACGGTGCCATCGGCGGCAATGACGAAATCGGTCGTGCGGCCCTGGATTTCCTTCAACATCGGAAGGCCGCGCCCGCAAGCACATTGCTGATCATCCATGACCGCGATATCACCGGTCCGGTAGCGGATGAAGGGAAATTCGCCAGTGGCCAAGTGGGTGACGACGATTTCGCCAGCCTTGCCTTGCGCCACCGGCCACCCCGCTGGATCCAGCAGTTCGACGATCACATCCTCAGCGCTCAGATGCATGCCGCCCGACGGGCATTCATGCGCAATGAACCCTGCGTCACGACCGCCATAGCCGTTGGCCACTGGGCAGCCGAACACCGTGGAAATCTGCGCTCGTTGTTCTTCGTAGAGCCGCTCCGAGGTGACGAAAGCGACCTTGATGCCCAGATCGTCCATCGCAATGCCGCGCTCCCGCGCATGGCGGGCGATGTGGGAGAGCGCCGAAGGGTAGCCAAACAACATTGCCGGGCGCTTGCGCCGGATCGCCGCGATGAAGCCGTCAAGCCTGCTGGCGGACATTTCGAAGGCCGGCAGCAACTCGGTGCGCATGAGCTTGTCGCGCAGACCACGCAGGCGGTCTTGCGCCCCGAGCTCAATCGGCGAGCCCCAGACCACGACCTCAGGGTCACCGATGTCAACGCCCCACCAACGGGTGGCGCGCCATTTGGCCGCCACATCGTGGCTGACTCGGTCCTTGCCGATGAAAAAGCGCAAGGGCTCGCCCGATGAACCGCCAGTGCTCAAGCCTGCCAGGCCCTGTGCCTGTTCGTTCTTCAAGGTATCGCAGTTGGCAACGATCAGCGCCTTGGTCAACAAGGGCAGGCGCTGCAGATCGGCCAAGCTGTCTAGCCCACCCGGTTTCACACCAAGCCTTGTGAACAACTCGCGGTAATAGGGTACCTGCCGGCAGGCTTCTTCCAGCAACCTGTTCAGCCGCTGCAGTTGCAGCGACTGGAGTTCGGCATGTCCCAGCCACTGACTGCGTTCAAGTGCTTCGCGTCGGGCCACCGAGTCATGCCCTTTCAGGCGCTCATGGAGGGGGAACAGGACTTTCGAAACGAATCGGGTATACATGCGCTTGGCTGGGTTTGAATATCGGTCAGCGCGCCAGCGCCTCGAGGTAGCATTTTTCGAGTTGTGGCCCGACCTCCGCCCAGCTGTACTGGCTGGCCAGTACGAGGCCGGCATCAATCAGGCTTCGACGCATCGGTGGGTTGTCAAGCAACGCCAGAACCTGCTTGGCCATCGCCAGCGGATCGCCCGGCGGCACCAGCAAAGCTGTTTTCTGGTGCTGCAGCAAATAGCTGATACCACCCACGTCAGTGGACACGACAGCCACACCGGAAGCAAGCGATTCGATCACCGATACGGGGGTGTTGTCAGCGAGGCTGGGGTTGATACACAGATCAGCTTCGGCAAGCAAGCCGGCGATTCCCGCCCTGTCAAGCGTTCCGCAGAACGTAACGCTGGCTGCCAGTTCCAGTGCCTGCGCCAGCGATTGCAGCCGGAACAGTTCGGGGCCGCTGCCAGCGATACTCAGGCGTGCGAGTGGCCAGCGTTGGCGCACAAGCCCGAATGCACGCAACGCATTCGCGTTGTCGTAAATGAGCTCGAGATTGCGCAACACGACAAGATGGGGTCGGCTCCTGCGTTCGAGCTGCGCGTCTCGCTGCGGGCAAAACAAGCTCAAGTCGACGATGTTCGGAACTATCCTCGCTTCCAAGCCATGAGCGGCGAAGATTGATTTCAAAAAACCCGAGGGTACGGTCAAGACATCGGCCTGCGCCAAACTTGGCGCGACGATCGCACGCGACCGAGCCAGGAACGCTGCGGCTTCTCCGCCGTGATAGTTCACCACCAAAGCGCAGCCACGCAGCCGTGCCATCCAGATGGCCGGCGCTGCGAACAGATGCCAGGACCAGCCTGAGTTGGCCATCACATGCAGCAGCTGGTTGCGGCCGCAGGCCCGCCAAAGCGCCAGCAGATAAGGCAGCAACCTGGACAGCGCTCGAACGCCGGGAATTCGTCCGACCCAGAGAGGACGGTAATCGCCATTGGTCTGTACCAGTTCGACCGATACGCCCTCGCCCCTGAGCAACTCTGCCAGCTGACGCGTCTGGTTGGCCATGCCGCCAGCCGGCGGCGGCATGGGTCCGATCAGGGCGATCCGCAGCCCCTTGAACACCATCAGATCGCCAGCAAACCTGGCTGACGTTTAACCAGCAGTTTCCGGTAAACCGCCTGGTAGCCGCTTGCCGATTGACGCCAACTCCGTTCGCCCTCGGCAAAATTCCGACCTTGCGCACGCAATCGCGGCCAGCTTGCCTTGTCGGCCAGCAACTTGAGCAAGGCATGGCTCAGCGCATCGACATTGCCTGCGGCGAACAACATTCCGGTCTGTCCATCGCGTATCAGTTCCCTGTGGCCACCAACATCCGAGGCCAACAGCAACCTGCCCTGCGCCATGGCTTCCAGCGGTTTCAGCGGTGTCACCAATTCGGTCAAACGCATCGCGCGGCGCGGGTAGACCAGCACATCGATCAGGTCGTAATACCTGGACACCTCGGCATGCGGTACGCGGCCTGAAAAAGCCACCTTGTCCTGCAGACCCAAGGCTGCAAGCTGCGATTTCAAGGCCAGTTCCTGCGGACCGCCGCCGACCAGCAGTACACGCACTTCCGGCCTTTGTCGCAGGATTTTCGGGATTGCCTCGAGCAGCAGATCGAGCCCCTCATAGCCGTAAAAAGATCCAACGAAACCCAGCACCGTGCTGCCGGTCAATCCAAGGCTCGCCTTCAGCGCAGCATCGGGCAGGCCGCCGGGTTCAAACTTGTCGATGTCGACCCCGTTCGGGATCACCGTCACCTTGCCGGCTGACAGGCCGCGCCCAACAATATCGCGTCGCAAGCCTTCGCAGATGGTGAACACATGGTCGGCACGCTTGAGCGCATGGGTTTCCATGCTGCGGGTCAACCGGTAGCGCAAGCTGCCCTCGCGCGTCGTGCCATGGTCGACCGCAGCATCCTCCCAGAAAGCGCGCACCTCGTAGACCACCGGAATACCCAGGCGCCGTCCGACCCTCAGCGCCGGCAAGGCATTCAGCACCGGTGAATGCACATGCAGGATCTGCGGCTGCACCTGTTCAGCGACCTGCAACAACCTTTTTTCGAGCCGCTGCATCAAACGCAGACCCGCCAGCCCTGGCAGCAAGCTCCGTGACGCCGCGTCCACCGGAGTCCGATAGAAATGCCAGCCGTCAATGGTCTCTTCCATTGCTTGGCTGGCCTTATCCTTCAAGCCTTCGCCCTGCTTGGGGCTGGTCAAATGAAATGTCGTCCAACCCAACCGGCGCTGTTCGCGCAGCAACGACAAACTGCGGAAGGTATAGCCGCTGTGCAGCGGGATCGAATGATCGAGCAGATGGAGAATGCGTAAACTCATGCGAACAATGCCTCCTCGGTCACCGTCAGGCGCTCGACCGGAAGCTCGCCATCGACCACCTGGCGCAGGAAGGCCTCGAACATCAGCAGGGTCCAAAGTGGCGCGCTGTAATCGCTGCTGCCGCTTTGATGCGCGTCGACCAGATGACGCAAGGTCTGGGGGTTGAACCACCCCGTAGCCGCCAAGCGCGGCCCGAGCAAGGCGTCGCACACGCGCTGCCTGAGCGGGCCGCGAAACCAGCGCGCCAGGGGCACGGCAAAACCCATCTTCGGTCGGTAAAGGATGTCATCGGAGAGTTGCGGGGCCAGCGCTTTTTTGAGCAGATATTTACCCTCTTGCCCGCGTACTTTCAGACTTGATGGCAGTGTCGCCAGCCATTCGACCAGTTCATGGTCCATCAGCGGCTCGCGCACTTCCAGCGAATGGGCCATGCTCGCCCGGTCGACCTTGGTATTGATGTCGCCGACCAGATAGGTCTTCAGATCCAGATACTGGATCAGCGCCAGCGGGTCATCGGTGCGCGCCCTGACCGCATGCCGATCGAACAACTGCTGAGCCTGGTAGCCGCCCAGTTCCGACTTGAAACGCGGGCTGAACAACTGCTCGCGCAGCGGCCCGCGAATGATCGAGACCTCATGGCAATAGGCCTGCACTGCACTGCGAGCGATACCCTGAAACGTGGTCTTGGCGCGAAATACCCTGGGCGCCCAGTCGGCCTTTGGGTAGACGCGGCCGAGCAGGCCGAACAGCGGTTGGCGCATCGCCGCCGGCATGGCACGACGCATTTTTTCTTCCATCAGATGCATGCGGTAGCGCCGGTAACCGCCGAAGCTCTCATCGCCGCCATCGCCCGACAGCGCCACCGTCACATGCTTGCGCGCCAGTTGGCAGACCCGGTAAGTCGGGATCGCCGAGCTGTCGGCATAGGGTTCGTCGTAAAGCCGCGCCAGCGTATCGATCAGGTCGAAGTCGTCACTGCCCACGGTTTCAACCCGGTGCCTCGTTTGGTAGCGGTCAGCCACGCATTGGGCGAAAGCCGCTTCATTGAAGGCCGGATCTTCGAAAGCGATCGAGCAGGTCGTGACCGGGCCTTCGGACAAGCCCGCCATCGTCGCCACCACCGCACTCGAGTCGACGCCGCCGGACAGAAATGCGCCGAGCGGCACTTCAGCCAGCATACGAAGCCGTACCGATTCCTTCAGCCTGGCTTGCAGTTCGGTGCAGGCGTCAAGCTCGCTGATCTTGCTGTCGAGCGTGAAATGCAGGTCCCAGTATTGTTTCGGCTCGGGGAAAGCCTGGCCGCGGCGCAAGCACAGGCTGTAGCCCGGCTCGAGCTTGCGCGCCTGTTTGAAAATGCAGCGCGGCTCGGCCACATAACCGAGCGCAAAATATTCCTCGACCGCCAACGGGTCGATCTCGCGCTTCATTCCGCCATGCGCCAGCAAGGACTTCAGCTCTGAGCCGAACAACAGCATTTCGTCGTCGAGCAAGCTGTAAAACAAGGGTTTGACGCCCAGCCGGTCGCGAGCCAGGAATAGCGTCTGCTGCTTGCGATCCCACAGCGCAAAGGCAAACATGCCTCGAAAACGCTGCACGCAGGCTTCGCCCCAAGCCTCCCAGGCATGGACGATGACCTCGGTATCGCTGCGGGTCCGGAACACATGGCCAAGCGCCTGCAACTGTGGAATCAGCGCCTGGTAGTTGTAGATCTCGCCGTTAAAGACCACGGCGACCGATCCGTCCTCATTGAACAGCGGCTGCTGACCGGTGGCAATGTCGATGATAGACAGGCGCCGGTGGCCCAGGCCAAGGCCCGGCTCCAGATGCAGACTGCCTTCATCGGGACCACGGTGCAATTGCGAGTCGTTCATCCGCTGCAATTGCCTGCGATCGATTTCGCGCCGGCTCCTGGTATCGAAAATTCCGCTGATGCCGCACATGTCTCAGTTCACCGATACGTCGCTAGTCTTCAAGGCTTGCGAGCTGTCATAGACACATTCAGGCATTTTTTTGGCAAGAGCCCAGCATCTTTCTTCCTGTAAAACGCGCAGCGCCCTCCGCGCTAGATCACTGCGAGCCAGCATCGCCTGCGCTTCGTCCGGTCTTGACTTGACCCAATCACCCACCAACTCTGCAGTCGTTCCTGGCAGGCTCTCGAAGGGCATTCTCCGGACCGCAAAAACATCGCTCACTGCCTTGTTTTCCAGTTGGCCATGCCCTTGGCGTTTTCGCCTTCTATAAAAAGTAAGCAGATCGTCGGGACGCCACCAGGCAAGCGGCTTGATGCGCCAAGCGACTTGGTCATCGATCAGAATCCTCTCCAAGGGCCGCCATTCCCGCGCAAACAGGTTCAACCCGAAAGCAAGCGCTGCGCCGAGGGTAGAGTCGGTTCGGTACAGGCCGAGAGGCAGTTTGAAACCAATCCGCCGAAACTCTGCCATTGCGTTGGCTTTGAGCGCGTACAAATTGCCATGAATCCCGCCATTACGGCGCATGGAAGCGGATACCTTCGCTGCTGACCAACCCGTCGTAGGCAGCCCCGTCGCCGCGAGCGCATTGTCAGCATTTTGCAAAATTTGAGACAGCCGCTTCAAAGAGCCCTCTTCGACTTGAACATAGCCGTCTATAAATACGTAGGTTTGCGCTGGCGGAGCCAGTCGATGAACATATTCATTCCATGCGAATGCCTTGTCACCAAGCATCACATTCCAAACACGCAGGCGGATCTTTCCCCCAACGGTGGCTCGAACCACAGGTAAATTTGCAGCAATGCTCGCCAAGCTCGGGTTGCCGTTGACGATCACGTCGACTGAAGCGTTCATGCCGGTTGTCGCCCATAGACAGCAGCGCAGCGTTTGCGCCAACACATCGGACGATTCCCTCGAGGAATACACAGACACGGCACAAGCATCTAATCGATTCCCGTCGCCATCAGGGACCTGGGCTTTGGAGCTGCCCATCACAAGCACAGCCCTCGCTGTTCAGGGCTCAGGTGACCCCGTCTGCTCAGACCGAGAGCGCCTCTACGGGTCACCGGATCCAATTGCATTTCATTCATCCAATGCCGTCTTCCCCAGTCGATTCCGCGCCGGTTCCGGGTATCGAAAATTCCGCTGATGCCGCACATGTTTCAGTTCCCGTTCAGTTCAAGGCGGTCGGTGCCAAGGTTTGCAACAAACTCGAATACAGACACTGGTAGCGGGCAACCATCCCCTCCAGGCTGAAGCGCTGCTCGGCCATTTGCCTGCCGGCCTGTCCCATCGCGCGGCGCAGATCCGCATCATCAGCAAGCTTGACGATCGCATCGGCCAGCGCTTGCGGATCAGCCGCCGGCACCAGCAGGCCGTTGACGCCATGCTGGACCAGCTCTGGATTACCTCCCACATCGGTGGCCACGACGGCCAAGCCGCAGGCCATCGCTTCAAGAATCGTGTTGGCGATGCCCTCGCCCAACGAAGGCAGGACGAACAAATCGAGCCCGCGCAGCAACTCGGCAATATCACTGCGCTGGCCGGGCAGCCAAGCCAGAGCTTCGACTCCGGCGTCGCTCAGGATCTTCCTCAACTCGGGCAGCAAGTCACCATCGCCAACCAGTACCAGGCGCAAGCGAAGCGCGAGTTCGGGGCGTTGCCGCAGCGCCAGCACGAAAGCTCTTGCCAGATCAACCTGGTTCTTGACGGTCTGCAAGCGCCCGACAGTCCCGACCAGCAGATGCTCTGGGGCGTCAAACGGGCAAGCTGCAATCAACTGCCGCTGCTTGGCTGGCTGAAAAACCTGGGTATCAACACCATTGCAGACCTGTTCGATCTTGGCCGAAGCAATACCGACCCGCAACTGCAGGTATCGGGCAAGTTCGCCAGACAGCGCGACAAAGCGGTGCACAAACAGGCCATAGCCGCGCCGCAGCCATTGGTAGCGGCGGCTGCCGGAAAGGTCTGCCCCCTCGCGACCATGCTCACCGTGAATTCGCACCGGCACGCCAGCGGCCCAGGCCGGCAATTGCGCCTCGAGGGCCGCCAGGTTGCGACTGTGCACGATCGCCGGTTGCCATTGCTTGAACAAGCGGTAAAGCCGCGGATAAAGCCAGAAGCCCTGCCCTGGCGCCTTGTTCAAGGCAATGAACTCGACATCTGCGCGCCGGATACGCAGGCGGAAATCGCTCACCTCGGTCAAGGCCACGACCAGATGCCGGAACTTGCCGACCGGCAGATGGTTGATCAGATTGACAACGCCATTCTCGAGCCCGCCAAGGTCGAATCGATAGACGATATGCATGATCAACGGTCGCATATCCTGAGGCATGACTGAAGCCTTCAGAGGCGCCAGAGCTTGTAGCCTGCGGCCACGATGGCGCGCGCGTCGAAGACCGCTTTCACATCGATAAAGGCACCGCCCTTGACCAGCTTGCGGCCGATGTCTTCAAGACCTAGCTCGGCAAACTCCTTGTGCGATACCGCCGCGACGATGGCATCGGCGCGCGGCAGCTTTTCCCAATCCAGCAAGCGCACGCCGTATTCGCTCAAGGCTTCCTCGGGGTCGGCCTGCGGATCACAGACGCAGACCTCGACGCCGTAGCTGTTGAGCTCCTTGATGATGTCGATCACCTTGGAGTTGCGCAGGTCGCCGCAGTTCTCCTTGAAGGTCAGCCCCAGCAAATTGACACGAGCGCCCTTGATGTAAGAACCCGCCGCAATCATGTGCTTAATCGTTTGCTCCGCGATGAACTTGCCCATGCCGTCATTGATGCGGCGTCCGGCCAGAATCACCTGCGGGTGGTAGCCGAGCATGTCGGCCTTGTGGGTCAGGTAATAGGGATCGACGCCGATGCAATGGCCGCCGACCAGTCCCGGCTTGAACTTCAGAAAATTCCACTTTGTTCCTGCGGCTTCAAGCACCTCGGTGGTGTCGAGACCGATCCGGTCGAAGATGATCGCCAACTCGTTCATCAAGGCGATGTTCAGATCGCGCTGCGTGTTTTCGATCACCTTGGCGGCCTCGGCGGTCTTGATGCTCGAAGCCCGGTGCACGCCAGGTTCGACAATCATCTCGTACAGCTTCGCCACCTTGTCGAGCGTGGTCGGCGTATCGCCAGAAACGATCTTGAGAATTCGGGTCAGCGTATGTTCACGGTCGCCCGGGTTGATGCGCTCGGGCGAATAGGCGACGAAGAAATCTTCCTTCCACTTCATGCCCGATTCGCGCTCCAGCACCGGGATGCAGACCTCTTCGGTCGCACCCGGATAGACCGTCGACTCGTAGACGACAGTGGCGCCCTTCTTCATATGCCGGCCGACGCTTGTGCTCGCGCCGATCAGCGGGCTGAAATCGGGAATATGGGCCAGGTCGACCGGTGTGGGTACGGCGATGATGATCACATCGGCCTCGGCCAGGATGGCCGGATCGGTACTGTAAACCGCATGGGTGGCGGCACGCATTTGCTCGTCGCTGAGCTCGCGCGAAGGGTCCAAGCCGCGCTGGCAGGACGCGACCTTGACTTGCGAGAGATCGAAACCGATGGTGCGCAGCTGTTTGCCGAACTCGACCACCAAGGGCAGGCCCACATAACCCAGACCGATCACCGCTACTGTATTTGTCATTTGAATTTCCATTGATTACTTTGAGGCCTGCCCTGATTCCCTGGTGCGCTGCAAACTGGCATCGATAGCAGCCCAGTTATCGCGCAGAAACTCAGCCAGCAAGGCATCTGCTTCACCTGCCGACTTGTCCGCGTAGACATACACAACCGCAGCATCATCGCCGCGACCGGCCAGGCGGTACAACGCGCCGAATAATTTTGCTTGCCAATCGCTGCTCAGCACCCGGCCGTTGACCCAGTAAATTTGCCAGACCTGCAGCCCTTCCTGCGCCGGATCGAAGCCAAGGCCGCCCAGCCGGTTGGGTCGCAACCAGTTGCTGCGCCAGCTGAATTCCTGACCCGCCAGCAGCAACGATTTGTTGTTACCTGCCCCAGCCGTCCAGTCCTTGTCGTCATTGCGCACCAGTAGATTATTCGAACTGACCAGCTTGCTTTGATAGTCCTGTGCCCGGTAATAACCCAGATGCAACCCGACCCCGGCACCGTCGGCCCGAGCATAGAAGCTCTGCAATTCGGCGCGAGGATTTTCCAAGCCCGGCTGCCAAGGTTTCGTCACCGCTTGGCTAGGCTCCCAGCCCTTGGACGATAAGTCCGGGGCTTGCAGCGTCAAGGCCGACAACAGTCCTGGTGCTTGCGTCGCGCTGACCAGCAGATGCGGTGCAGCCAGAGCCAAGGCGATGGCCAGCAGCAAGGGCCAGCGCTGCATTGATGCCGATTCCGGCGACTTTTCTCGCGGCATTGCTGCAGCCAATTCCGGTTCGGCCCAGCGGGATCCGATCATGAACATCGCCAGCATCAGGACACCGAAAAAGACCCAGCCGTAGATCAGATGGTCGACGCCAGTGGCCAGCTTGTTGCCGGACAGATGACCCAACAGCACGGTCAGATAGGCGCGCACCCAGTTACCCACGAGCGCCAGCAAGGAGGCAAAGATGACGAACAGCCAGCGCTTCGAGACCCGACGGAAGTTCAGATAGGCAAACAGGGTGCCGACCATCAGCGAAGCCATCATGTAGCGGATGCCGCTACAGGCTTCGACCACCGACCAGTTGCCCGATGGAATGATGAATTGCAGGCCCTCCTGATACACGGGAATGCCGCTGAGGCGCAAAGCCATGATGGTGAAATCGGCGGTCCAGATCATCAACTGCGGCATCAGGAACTCGCCGATCGGCACGGCAAAAAACAAAAACCCCAAGGGGAAGGCAATTACGCGGGTTACGGTCCAGCCCAGCGTAGCAGGCACGACCAGCACCAACAGCGCAGTCATCGCCAATTGCGTGGCAGAGTTCACGGCGGCCAGATCGCCGAGCAACCACAGCATTGCCATCACCATGATCGGCAGCAGGAAGACCGGCGCCGGACGCGGCGCCAATCTCGCCAGCAAGCCCCGCTGGCGCCAGATCAGCCACAGCGAGATCGGCGGAACGACATAGGCATGGGCAAAGGTCTCCGAGCGAGACCAAATTTCGACCATCGCGATCGCGGTGTCGCGGTAGAGCAGCAGGATCGCAGCCAGCATGAGCAGGCAGGCCGGCAAGGCTTGGCGCCATCCTGCAGCATTCGACTCCAGCACCTTCATGCTGCGCCTCTGGAAATTTGCTGCGGTGGCCGGCAGTTTTCAAGGTGGCTGTCTATGCCGGCCAGGTTCGCGGTCCAGTCGTAAGCGCCGGCCACAAGTTTTCTTGCGGCAGCGCCGATGCGGCCCGCCAGCACGGGGTCAGCCAGCAGGGTCTTCAGTTGGCGAACAAAGTCAGCGGCATGCTGCGCAGCCAGCAACTCCTTGCCTTCTTGCGCAGTGATTGCTGCCACACAAGCCGCGGATGCCACCACCGGACGCGCCATCGCCATCGCTTCCAGGATCTTGTTCTGGATCCCGCGCGCCAGGCGCAATGGCGCCACAACGGCCGCCGCATGTTGCAGGTAGGGTCGCACATCGGCAACTGCACCGCTGACTGTGACGCCAAGCCCGTTCAAGGCCTGCACTGCCGGGCCGGGGCTGCGCCCGACGATGTGGAAATGCAGAGCCGGGAATAGACTGCGCAGGGCCGGCAGGACCTCGCTGACGAACCAGATCACCGCATCCGCATTGGGCCAATAATCCATCGCACCACTGAACACCAGTGGCAACTGGCCGGCCGCATAGGGCGAGTGGTGTACCGCAGCGGGTGCAAAGTATGCGCAGTCGACACCGTTTCCCAGGGTCGCCAGGCGCGCCTTGGTGCCGGGAGACAGTTTGCGGAACAAGGCCTGCTCCTGATCGGTGACGAAAAACGAGCATTGCGCGCGCTCGGCCACAGCCTGCTCAAACGCCAGCAAGAGTCGCCCTTCCCTGCGGTAAAGCCAGGACAGCGGCCAAGTCCGCGCCGGCGCATAAGCAGCCCATTTGGCTGAATCAACGTCGACGAAATCGACCAGCATCGGCAAGCCGGGCAGCAGTTGCGCGTATTGCGCCATCGGCGAAGAGAACAGCACTACTGCGTCAAGCGCCTCGGTCGCTGCAATGCGCTCGACCCAGCGGCTCATACCCGTATCGCGGTAATAAGGCAGGCTCAGCGCCTCCTGAGACAGCAGCCCACGCAATGAGGCCAACCGTGACTTCAGCGGATGCAGATTCACTGCATGCACAGCAACGCACAGGCTGCGCAGCAGTTCGACATATTGCCG
This sequence comes from Burkholderiales bacterium, assembly GCA_947446685.1. Taxonomy (GTDB): domain Bacteria; phylum Pseudomonadota; class Gammaproteobacteria; order Burkholderiales; family Burkholderiaceae_C; genus Paucibacter_A. Next base: position 6,681 of record CANFIC010000027.1, on the reverse strand, counting down.
GTCCTCGATCTGGTCGACAAAAGTACCCAGAAAAACCCGGTGCCGCGCCGCCAGATGCTTGAGCAAATGGTAGCTGCGCAATTTGTCGCCCTTGTTGGGCGGATAAGGCAGGCGGTGGACGAGGAAGAGGACATTGGCCATCGCTCAGCCCAGATGCCTGACGATATGGGGTCCGAGCCAGTTCGCCACGCTGATCGGCAAGCGCTGCCAGGCCTTGATCAGGAACTTGTATTTGGCATTTGACGGGTTGTTCTGCGGCACTGTGTCGCGCTTGAAGAGGCAATATTCGTAGTGCAGCGGCACCGGCTCGAATCCCCAGTTCTTCTTGAAACAGAAGGACCCGGTGCCGCGTTTGCTGCGGCCGTAATCGAACACCTTCAGACCTCGGGCGCAGGCTCGTCGCATCAACTCCCAATACTTGAAATCATTGGCAGCAATATCACGCGCCGCCTCATCATCCCCGGCGTAATAAGGCAAAACCTCGTCCTGAAAATAGAAGCTCAGCACCGAACTCAGCGGCCTGCCCTGCATGTCGCAGACGGTCAACACTTCGGCATCGGCGCCGAACTGTTGCATGAGCGCCTGGAAATAGCGTTTGGGCAAAGCCGGCGTTCCGTGGCGGTGCATGTTGTCGGCATAGAGCTCGAAGAACCGGTCAACATCCAGGTCGATATGGCTGGTCAGACCGTTCTTGATGCCCTTGCGAACCATCGCCCGGGCCTTGCGGGGAATCGCCAGCATATTGGCCTCTGCATCGCCCAAGATCGACTTGCGAAAAGTCACATACAGATCCTGGGTCGGCCAGTCGGCGTGGCGCTGGGCGATGTTGCGCAGTTCCAGATAATCGGTGCCGAGGCGCCTGCCCAACTTCGCGGCTTCTTGTTCGAGCGCAGTCGCCGCCTCTTCGTTGATTGCGGCAACACCGCCATAGACAAAGAATGGCAGGCTCAACAAGGCGTTGCCGAACAGCAGGCTCTTGACCTGTGCCAGCGGCAGCACCGCTTCAATCTGACCGCCGCGCTCAGCGTAGAGAAAGAAACAGCGATGACCCTGAACCTGACCAAGCATCTGCAACCAACCGGCACGATGGAAAAAAGTTGCGACCGGACAAGCCAGCACGAACGCATCCCAGCGCTTTGCCACTTGCAGATCCTCTGCCAGCAACTGTTTGACCAGCAAAACCTGGTTCATGGCGCGCAGCTCGCAATCTGCAGCTTCGGCAGGAAGATGTCGTCCATCCTCCCCCATGAAAAGTCGCCGAGCAAGCGAGCAATCCGGTCCCGGGTCCGGTCGAGGTTGAGGTAATGACGGAAGCGGGTTTTGGCATTGATACCTTTGATCCGCGGCTGGCCAGGATCAATTTCCCAAGGGTGGAAATAGAACACTGCGGCTTGCTTGTCAACAGCGTTGACCTGGCCAATCATCCAGCGCGACAAGGCATAGGGCAGCAAGCGGAAATAGCCACCGCCACTGGCGGGCAGGTTCTGTTTGAAGAGCCGCAAAGTCGTCACCGGAACTTCCAGCAGGCCGTCGACCGGATAGGCAAAGCGTGGCGAATCAGGCATGCCGTAATGGTCATGTCGAATCGGATAGACGCTCGAGCTGTAGCGATAACCGGCACGGCGCAAGCAGTCAAAAGCCCAGAGATTGGCGCTACCGATGGAAAAGCTTGGCGCCCGGTAACCGATCACCGCCTGCCCACCGAGGTCTTCGAGCAGCTTCTTGGCGCGGCTGACATCGGCTGAAAAAGCCTTGGTGCTGAGCGAGGTCGCACGTTCATGCCCATAGCCATGGCTGGCCAGTTCATGCCCCTGCTCAACGATCGCGCGCACCACCTGCGGGTAGCGCTTGGCGATCCAACCCAGCGTGAAGAAAGTCGCTTTGGTGCCATGCTGTGCCAGCAAAGACAATATCGATTCGATATTGCGCTCGATCCGGCATTCGCGCGAATCCCAATCGCTGCGGTCGATATAGGGTGCCAGTGCAGAGACCTGGAAATAGTCCTCGACGTCGATCGTCATCGCGTTGCGGAGCAAGGCGCTGTTTGACGGACCCATCTGCATATTGCTGATTTCTTTCATGCCGGCTTGACCGCATCGACCAGTTTTTGCAGCAGGCTCAGGGTCTGCAAATTGATCCTCTCCAAACGCATCATGCTGCCCTCAAGCCGTTGCAAGCGATCGGTTTGCTGGTGCTGACTCAAGGCCGAGACCTCGCTCGACAGATCGTCCACGGCGGCGGCACTGAGCTTCATCCGCGACCAGTCCAGCGTCTTCTTGTCCTCGATCAGCGTGACAGTACTGGCGGTTTCCGCTGGCGATGCGGGCTCGCGCAACTGTGTTTCCGACGCAAAGTCGCGCAGAACGACGTTGACGTCGTCAAGCGTCAAATGGGTCTTGTCGCCCATGAAGCCAAGCAGCAGCAGGCGATCACACAGGGAATTGATCCGCCTGGGGATACCTTGGCTGGCCTTGAAAATCGCCGCAAAGGACTCGGTCTCGAAACTTGGCTTGCCATCGCTGCCGGCGCATTTGAGGCGGTGCTCGATGTACTGCCTGGTCTCGCCCTCATCGAGGGGGCCGACATGGCAGGTTGCGGCCACGCGCTGGCGGAATTGTTCCATTTCGGGCCGCTGCAATATGGCTCGGAATTCCGGTTGACCGACCAGAAAGGTCTGCAACAAAGAGTGATTGCCAAACTGGAAATTCGACAACATGCGCATTTCCTCAACCGCTCTTGCGGTCAGGTTCTGCGCCTCATCGACGATCAGCAAGCAGCGCTTTCCCTGGCTGGTCTGGCTGACGAAGAAGGCCTCCAGGGCCATCAACAACTCGGACTTGGGCAAGTCCTTGACCCGCACGCCAAAGGACGCGCCGACCAGGCGCAAGGTGTCTTCGGCGTCGAGCTGGGTCGTGACGAGGTTGCCGATCACCACCTTGCTGCCGCTCAGGCTTTCCAGCAAGCCGCGCAACAGCGTCGTCTTGCCGGCGCCAATCTCACCGGTGATGACGATGAAACCATCATTGCGCAGCACGCCATAGTCGAGATAGGCCTTGGCGCGCCGGTGCTGCTTGCTACCGAAATAGAAATTTGGATCAGGATTGAGCTGAAAAGGCTTGCTGGTCAAACCGTAGAAGGATTCGTACATGGCTTAGAACTGCTGCACCAGGTTGGCAAGAATTGCGTTCTCTCTGTAGGGCGTCGCGCCCTCCGCACTGCTATGCCTGGCGCCCACCGAGACCGAGGTTCGCTGACCGATACGACTGCTCAGGTTGGTGCTGAAGCTGCGCAAGGTCGCACTCTGGCTGGCAAGATCGCCGCGGCTGCGCTGCTGCGAAAGACTGATGTTCAGGCTTGAAATCGGCGTCACGCGATAAGCCAGGTTCAGAGACATGCCGCGTTGCAGGACGCTGCCCGACTTCGACAGGTCCCCGGCAGCCTGGCTCGAATTGCCGAGCTGACTGGTGCGGCCCTGGCTGAGCATCGCCGTCGCCGTCCAGCGCAGACCCTCCAGCGAAAAGGAAAGCTGCTGACTACGCTGGCTTGTCGGACCTGCGGTGAGAAAACCCGCAGTCGCGGTCGCGTTCGGACCCAGACCCAGGCCCTGCAAATAGCTGCGCACCAGGACATCACGCGCGACCGGATCGGGTTCGATCGAGGCAAACTGCAAATAGAACAGGTCGTAATTGGTCTGCAAACCTGTCGCCGCCACCGTGCTGCCAAGCGCAACGCTCTGGCTGTCTGAGAAGCGCCAGGAAGATCGCGCCATACGGTGCTGAAAACTCAAGGTGTGCGAATTGCCATAAACATGGCCCTGCCAAACGGCAGCCAGAGCGGTGCGCGGCGTCGAGGTCCAGTTGGCGCTGGCCCCGTTCGAACTGCTGGTTTGCCCCGCGCCAAGATAGTTGCTGCGTTCCTGCCCGGCATTCAAGCCCAGTTGCAATTCAGGGTCAGGCCGGTAACTCAGGCCCAAGCGCAGCTGCGAACTGCGGTTCTCAACGCCAGCACGGGCTTGATTCTGCTGCGTCGAAGCGTTCGCATTCCATCCCACCAGGCCGGTGTTGAGCCCGTTGATGCCTAGCGACACCCCCGAACTGGTGGAATTCCCCAGCGTTGAACCCTTGACTTCGGTCGCACCGGCATTGGCTCGTAGCTCATAGCTGGCCAGGCCATTCAAGCGTCCGCGCAGGCTTGGAGAAATAGCCAGACTGGACAACTGGCTGTTGTTGGGGTTGTTTTGCAGCGGGTCGATCGTCTGCGGGCCGAAGGCTGATACAGCCTGCTGTGAAACGCTCGCACTGGCATCAACGAAGAAAGTGTTTTCCAGCAACTCCGCGCTGCCATTTGCCGACAGGGCATGCTGCAACTGATTTGACTGGTTCGTTCCGGTGTAAAGAATTTCATTGAGTGAATAGTTCAGCCCACCCTTGATGCGCTCGGCATTGCTGCTCAGACTCAGACCAGGCGACAGCGTCGTGATCAAAGCCGCATCCCTGGCGCTTGCACGCAAGCCGATGTTGTCGCTCCAACTCTGGGCAACAGCGAATCGGGGCAGGATGGTCAGGCCGCTCTGCTGTGCGCTGGCGGTGCCAGCCCCCAGGCAAAGGGCCAAGGCCACCGCCTGGGCGATCATGGTGATGGCGGGGCTTTCAGCTGACGACTGCACTGGTGCCTCCCAAGCTCTGTCCTTCGCCATAGCCATAGCCGTAGCCGTAGCCATAACCCTCGCCATAGCTCCCGGCCGAGTTCGCACTGGCCTGGTTCAACAACATCAGCTTGAGCGGGCAGAACTCGATCGTCGCCAAGGCCTGCTGGACCACGCTCTGCCTTGTCTTCTCGGCGTGGACTACGACGACAACCTGCCCCATATGCGAGGCCAGCACCCGCGATTCTGTCGTCAGCAACAAAGGCGGCGAATCGAAAATAATGATCCGGTCGGGATAGCGCCCGGCCATCTCGTCCAGCAAACTGCGCATCGCGTCGCTGGCCAGCAATTCAGTGGCACGCGAATGTGGTGTGCCGCTCGGCAGCAAGGTCAACTTGTCAATATTGGTCCGCAACAGCACGTCGCTCAGCGCGACGCGGTCTTCCAGCACATCGAGCAGCCCCGGCCCACGAGGCAAGCCGAGCATCCGCAGCACCGAGGGTCTGGCAACATCGGCATCAACCAACATGACCCGGTTGTCCAGTTCGGCCGCGATGCTCAACGCCAGATTGAGCGAAGTGAAGCTCTTGCCCTCGCCAGGCAGCGCGCTCGTCACCATGATCAGATTCGCATGTTTCAGGCTCGCCGCAGCGCCTTTGCCCATCGCGTTATCGATCAACGGTCGCTTGATGACTCGGTACTGATCAGCCAGTTGGGACCGCGCCGCACCAGGCACCAGAAAGCCCTGCAAGGCCAGCGACGGCAGGTCAAGCTCGACATACCCAGAAGATGAGCTTTCGCTCTGTGCGCCTACGACCTTTTCCTTCTCTGCCGAGGGCTCCGCAACAGCCTGGGGAGGCAGATCCTGCAACTCCACACCAGCGGCAAGAAGCTGCTCCATCCGCCGCGCCGCTTGTTCTATCAGGCTGCCCATTTCAAGCCACCTGCCGATTCAAAATCACTGCCATGCTTATCAAGCCCAATATGAATAGACCGAGCAGAACGCCGGTGGCTGCGGCGAAACGCAGCAGGTCGGTGCGCTGACCGCGCCGGGTCGCATCGCTGATCAAACCCGAGACCACACCGAGGATTGGCAGTTCGATCCGCGCCCGCAATTCATGCACATCGTGGAAAACCGGGCGCAACTGGCTGGCAGCGAAGGAGGCAAAGATGCCCGCTGTGATGGCCGCCAGCATGGCTCCTGCCAGCAACAGCAAGCGGTTCGGCGCCACAGGTTTGGGCGACACGCGTGGCGGATCAATCAGGCGAAAGTCCGCCACACCCGCAGCGACTTCGAGGTCGCCCGACATTGCGGCTTTTTCGCGTCTGGAAACCAGATCTTCGTAGTTCTTCTTGTGAATTGCATAGTCTCGGTTCAGCTGTGCAACTTCAGACTCCAACTGTGGCGAGGTCTTTACCGCAGCAAGAACCTGCCCGTAGCGGGATCCATATTCATCGACCCTGGCACGCAAGGCCGCGACCTGCACCTCGGTGGTGGCCAGCAAGCGAGTCAGTTCCTGGCTAGCCAATGAGTTACTGTTGCCCACTGGTGCTGCCATCGCCACCTTGCGAAGTTCCTGTTGTTCTTTGTTTTTTTGCGCCTCAAGATCCTTGATCGTCTTGCGTGCGCTGACGATGTCAGGATGCTGTTCGGTATAGCGCTGCAGCAAGGCGTCGAGGTTGCGCCGCTGCGCCTCCAGGCGGACATCGATTTCGGGCGTGGCCACCGACAGCGACGACTCCTGCAACAGGCTTTGCATCGTGCTGCTGGCACGATTGCGCTCACCGTCCAGTTGCAGCTTGGCAGCATCGCGAGCGTTCACGGCCTCCCGGTATTCAAGCCTTGCACGCTCAAGCTGGCCGCTCATTTCACCCAGACGCGAGGCTGCATCACGTCCATCAGGCGCCATCGTCTGGATGTTGCGCAGGCGGAAGTCCTTCACCCTGGCCTCGGCCTCGTTCAGCTTGGCCTCGTAGTTCTTGATCTGTTCGTTGATGAAGCTGGTCGCAGCGACTTGATCCTTGCGGCTCGACCC